>JAOZKX010000103.1:1621-2985 GCA_029935135.1 Desulfocapsa sp. | reverse complement strand
TGGAGAAAGGCATGGGTGCCATGGTTCCAGAACCAGATATCACCATAGGTTCCCGGCTGATCTGCATAATAGCAGTAAGTACCAAGGGGAGTTCTGCCTGCCAGCGGGTTATTGCCTGGCGGAACAGTGAGTTCAAAACTTCCCCGGGCAGACCAGCCGTCAGTACCATCCGGTTTACGCCCTCCCCAACCAGCCTCTCCATAGGTTCCACTTATTCCAGGCATCTTACCGCCGGAAACTGTCTGATTCCAATTACTGCCCAGGCGTAAGTAATATCTGAAATAAATTTCTTCCGGTTCGACTCCCGTTTTGTCGGCAAATTTATAACTGAGGCTGGAACCATAATTACTCCCTGCAGCCAGCCAGGCTGTGAGAGCATCCCCCTGCATGGGATTAAAACCATGCAGGGCAGAATCTGCCGGTACAATATCCAGATTATAAGAGACATCTGTCCATTCATCTTCCCAGTCGACTCCTGCAAAACCTGTGGCAAACACGACATCTTGATGGCCGGCAATATTTCGGTCATTAACATAAGCAGCTGCCAACCCCAAATGAGGCGTGGAATTGTCCACTCCCCCCTGGTCACAACGAAATACTGCAGCAGTAATCGTCCCGCTTCCATACTGAAGATATGTTGTCAGCACCAGCCTGGCATCTGTGACTGATTTTCCCGCCAGAGCCGCAAGGGAGAATCTGATAAGAATATTATTTCCGTTTTCTCCTGTTCCCAGGCGCAACAGCTCCTCTGTCCCAAGACTCCGATATGTGGATGATTCAAGATAGGTATCCGATTCGGGAAGAAATGTGTGTATCTGATTATCAGAGGTGGTCACGACAAGTCTGGGTCGTGACCCTGCATCCCCATATTCCCTGCTGCGAAAATAATATGGTCCACTACCACCTGTTGCGTGGAGAAAGAGACCACTATTAGCAACTTCAGCAGACATCCACTGCCGGACCAAAACAGTCACATTCCACTCCACTGTCTTCACCGAATCGGTATCGCTTATGGTCGCAGAACTATACGCTTCAGCACCTTGGGGGGTTCCATTTTTATCCAGCCAGTCACCGAGATAATGAGTCCAAGTCAGCCTGCCGGCCCTATTACAATAGTCCCTGGTTGCTCCATCCTGTCCGTTACTATTCCCCTCTGCCCAATCATTCAGGGCAGCATGGGTGCCAGCAGCCGGATAGAAGAAAAAACAAACGGACAACAGGGATAGCATGGACAGTGCTTTTAACATATTTGTTTCCTTAAAAAGAATTGCATTTACTGGATTTTCTGCATTGCAGGCAGGAAGATTAGCCAGGGAAAAGGCGAATTCCCTGCCGTACAATATTCCTCAGGGCAGCTGGCCCCA
>JAOZKX010000103.1:0-1611 GCA_029935135.1 Desulfocapsa sp. | reverse complement strand
ATTAAATTCCCAGATATATTCAGTGAGCGTTTTACCCGATGCACACCATCCCGGCTCCCACCCTTCTCCCATTGCCGCAACCCTGTGGGATTCTGTCAAATCTTCTCCCTGACACATAAACTGCCTGATCTCATCTTCATGGGGATAGGGCCATAGTGGTGTACTGCTGAGCCTCCCGTCAATATAGCGATTCACAATGGTGGCACCCCGGGCATGCCCGGGAACCATTAGCGGAGCCAGGAATCGTGAGGATATATCCGGGGCATATTCTGCTTCCAGATCACTTTGCATCACATTATTGATTCCTGTGTTCTCGGCAAATGTCGTTGCCTGCTCCCCACTCCAGACAAATCCGAGACGGGCGTTTCCAGTGGAGAATATATTTGTCACAATCTCATCTGTAATTGGCTGATGCGGATATGGGTCCAGGCGAAATCCGGTACTTTCATTGTTGCCAATGGTCATAAAAGAATAATGTGATCCCCGATCATTCCCCTGCACATTAAACCCTGTTCCACTGTTCAGGCACTGCCATGAGAGGATATCTTTAAACACCAGATCTTCATTGGGTGCTCCAGAGCCGCCATTGACCTCCACCCCGTTGGCATAATTATTAAGAACGATAAGTCCAAGATATTTATTTCTGGCAGAACCCGATATGGCTGCAGGTGTTTCATTACCAGATGCTGCAAACCCTCCTCTATCAGCAGAATAGCCGGAGGGAGTGGGAGCGGCATCAATGGCAATCATATTCTCAAAGATCGAATCCTGCGTATTATAGCCTGAAAATGTTGTTCGAGGATCATTTGGTTTATACTCGTCCCCCTCCCAGTAGTCATATCGTAACACAGCGCGTCTGATAGTGACACGAATGCAACCAAAGGCCTGTGCTGCTTTGCGGCCTCGGCCAAATGCAAAAATATCCTCAACCAGACTATCCCGCACATTATTTCCTAGAGAAACAACGGACACATTTCGTTCCTGCGCAGAACCGTAAAAGCCACACTTTTTTATACGAATATGGTGACTCATCTCATCGATCAGTGCATTATCTGCAGAATATATGTGGATACTGCTCGCCTCACCAATCCCCCGGACAATCAATCCTTCAAAAGCAAGATGGTGCTTCACCTCATAGCCGCCATTTGGATGGGAGAAAACATCAATAACTGCCAGATTCCCCTCACTCTGCAGAGGAGCGATGACAGCCTTGAAATTGTGCTGTGCCCTGTAGGTAATATACCCCTCTGTTTCACTACCGCTTGTGGTTGGGATTATTCGCTGGTTATATGTACCGTCAAGTATTATAAGGCTGTCTCCAGGCTGTAACAGGTCGTCCGCATGGGCAAATGTTTCCCATGCGGACACTTCATTCGTGCCGTCTAAACTATCATTTCCCGTAGGGGAGATAAAATAATCGGAGGCAGCAATTGTAGCAGGGATGACTACAGATAGAAAAAGCATCCAAATACCCGTGCATACTCCAACAAAGAAATGTTTTTTATACAATCTGCTCATAGATAATTAGATTTCGGTAATTGTAAGCAATCCATAGATACTATTTTCATAAAACAGGACTCCCATCAGCCGTTAGTATATTCCAGGAATAAA
>JAOZKX010000102.1 GCA_029935135.1 Desulfocapsa sp. | reverse complement strand
TTTGCAGCAGGTACCGCACTGTCTGCATTCGTGAAATATGGTTTTCAGGTCATCGTTGTTGAGGATTGGCTTGGTCATTGCTTCTGTCTCCTGTGTCTTGTCAGATGGTCCAGTATTGCCGCATGGGATGGCCTTCAAGGAGTTTGTCGGCCCGTGGGGCGGGTAAGATACCGGGTCTGTCAAGATTGTCTTGCAGCAGTGCGTCGATTGTTGCAAAAATGGATTTTTCCAGGCTCACCGGGTTGTATCCTCCTTCCAGAATAAAGAGGAGACGATTGTCACAACTGTCTGCAGCGTGTCGTCGTAAGATATGGGCGATGGTCCCGTACCAGTGAGAACTGAGTGCTGTGCTGCTGATACTATCGTCTTTATGGGCATCAAATCCTGCCGATACAAGAATAAACTGGGGGAGATATTGTTCCACGAGTCCCTGTAATGTACGACCCAGGATGTAGGTGTATTCACTGTCACCAAACTGGGCGTGGACGGGAATATTAATGGTAAACCCTTCTCCCTGTTGGCTGCCCACCTCTTCCCGGTCACCTGTGAAAGGGAAGAGATCCTTTTGATGGATGGAACAGACCATCACTTCATTAGTATCATAAAATATTTCCTGAGTGCCATTGGCGTGATGGACATCAAAGTCAAGGATAAGGATACGGCGTAGTCCATAATTATTGCGTAAATATTCTGCAGTGAGGGCAATATTATTGAATATGCAGAAGCCCATACCTCTGCCGGGGGTTGCGTGATGTCCAGGAGGTCGAATCAGGCCGAATCCGTAGTCTATATCGCCTTCCATAATACGATCAGCGAGGGCGAAACAGCCCCCCGCAGCCAATCTGGCTGTGGGAAGGGAGTCGTCCATCAGGTATGTATCTTTATCATATGAATAGGGGTCTTCTTTTATGGCATGTTCACGCAGCTGTTCCATATAGAAGGGTGAGTGAGCGGTAGTAATCTCGGCGTCAATTGCCTCTCGAGGCTGGATATGGCTGAAACAGTCGCCGGTCAGTTTTTGCTGCAGCTGCATATAAAGACTGCGCAGTCGATCAGGATTTTCCGGTGAGGGACTTGGGATTGAATGATGAAGATACCTGTTGTCAAAGACCAGTCCGAGCTTATTCATAATGAAAATGGTAGATGGGGTGAGACTGATACTGTTTGGCAGTCAGCCGGAAGAGGTGCCCTGTTCTTTTGTCCTGCTGGTCGTCGTAGAGAAGGGATTCAATAAGGTCGAATCCCAGCTTACTGAGACAGCGTTGCTGGGCCGTGTTGTTGATATCTGTGTACATCTCAATGGACTCGACTGCCAGTCGGTCAAAGATATGCATGATAAGGGATTTCTGGATTTCAGTACCATATCCTTTACCCCGGTCTTCCGGCAGGCCAATTTTCAGGGCCATGGTAATTGTGTTGCCGCCACCTGTGGGCGGCCAGAAATGGGCTGTACCAATTGGATGTGCATCCTCTTTTGTTTCCACAAAAAACATTTTCTCTTTATCATTCCAGAAGACACCGGATTGGATTTGGGCCCGCATCTGCTCAATATTGTACTTTTCAGGAGTAAGGTAAGAGCCGCAGGCCTCTTTTGATTCGCTCCAGGCTACAATAAAAGAGAGATTGTCCTCGTGGATTTTCCCAAGAGAGAGTCTTCTGGTAAATATTTTATCGCCGTAAAAACACATTTGTTATCCTGCCTTGGATGCCGAATCAAACATGTTCTGTTGATTAGACACCCCATTTCTCAGATATTACATATCGTTTACTGCAGTGCTCAGTTCTTTACTGGAGGAGGCAAGTTTGTTCAGTGCCTCAATGGTACCGTCAATGGAGAAGTTAACCGCCTCAGTGGATTCCTTGTTCTCTTTTGAGGATGTTACGATACTGTCCAGCTGGATTTTCACATCCTGACCGTTGTCACTGAGGATATCCGCCTTCTTGTCCAACTCATCAACCGCACTTGAGATGGTGACAATACCGGTGGAGATCTTGTCCATGGCCTCAAGGGCTGTCTGGATGACTTCACTGCCGTCACCAAGCATTTTCATGCCGTCTTTCATGGCAACAATCGTATCCTTGGATTCGTGTTCCACTTTCTTGACGATGTTGGCGATATCTACTGCTGATTTGGATGAATTCTCTGCAAGTTTTCGAATTTCATCGGCAACTACAGCGAATCCACGACCGGCATCTCCGGCTCTTGCTGCTTCAATTGCAGCATTAAAGGCAAGGAGGTTGGTCTGGGAGGCGATGTCCTTTATGATATCAACAAAACCGCCTATTTTTTCAAGCTGGTTGACCAGGTTTCCCACCATTTCATTGGAGCTTTCCATTGAATCATTGATGGCCAGCATCTTCTTTTCTGCATCGGCGCCAGCCTTTTTCCCCTGTTCGGCATCCACTGAAACACCACTTGCCAGTTCACTGGACTGGGTGGTGAGCTCAACCATTTCTTTTGCAAAATCAAGCATGCCATCTACAGTTGTGGAAGATTCAGCAAGCAGCGTGACTTCTTTGTCAATAATTGCATTCATAGCTTCCATATTCCCGGTTGCCTCACCCATTTTTGACAGTGAGTCAGAAACCAGGGATTCCACTTCTGCTGATGCCGTGTTGATTAACTGTTCCACCTTTGCGTCTGTTGTGACATCTACCATATATTCCAGTCCACCTTTCACATTGCCTTTGGCGTCTTTGATTGAAATACTGGTGACCTTGACAGGTATATCCCTGCCATTTATATGGGCAGTTGTTTGTTCAGTGATTGTTTTATTGCCCTGGATAGCTCGTTGAACTCCACATTGATCTGTCCCGCAGCGGTCTGTACCAAAAAGATCATGACACTTCTTCCCTATGGCATCTTCCATACTCACTCCAGCAATAGCTGCTCCTGCCGGATTGATAAAGGTGATGTTATGATCCAGATCAACGGCATGTATCGGGTTTGGAATGGCGTTGAGATTTGCAATTTTCTCATTGGCATCCTGGCGTTGTTTGACCTCGTCGGTGATGTTTAGAACAAACTCCAGAGCTCCTTTGATATTTCCCTTTGCATCTTTAATGGGGGCTCCGGTGTATTTTATGGGAATAATCACTCCTTCCTGTGGACGGGCAATGGTTTCTTCTGTGACTATTTTGTCTTCACGCATGGCCCGGCCAATAGCACATTTTTCAGTCTTGCAGTGGGCTGTTTTAAAGAGGTCGTAGCATTTCTTGCCAATCACTTCGTCTGGGGTAGAGCCGACAACAGTTGCTCCGGCTGGATTCATAAAGGTAATCGAGAAATCTGTATCAACAGACATTATGGGTGTTGGAATAGCGTTCAGGTTTGCTATCTTTTCATCCGCATCCTGTTTTTGTTTGGCCTCTTCCGTAATATCAAGGATATACTCCAGTGCTCCTTTAATGTTTCCTTTGGCATCTTTAATGGGAGAGCCGGTATATTTGATGGGGACAATCACACCTTCGGCAGGACGTGCTATGGTATGATCGGTCACCACCGAATCTGTTTTCATGGCTCGATCACAGGCACATTTTTCCGTTTTACAATGGGGTGTCTTAAAGAGATCGAAACATTTCTTGCCAATCACTTCATCAGGTGTCATTCCGACAACGGCCGCTCCAGCCGGATTCATAAAGGTAATATTGAAATCTGTGTCGATGGACATGATTGGGGTTGGAATTGTATTCAGATTGTTGATTTTTTCATCTGCCGCCTGTTTCTGAGCGGACTCTTCGGTGACATCCAGGATATATTCGAGAGCCCCTTTGATATTGCCCTTGGCATCTTTAATGGGAGAGCCTGTGTATTTAATGGGGACAATAACGCCTTCAGCCGGTCTGGCAATGGTATGGTCTGTCACAACTGAATCCGTTTTCATGGCCCTGGCACAGGCGCATTTCTCAGTTTTACAATGGGGTGTCTTAAAGAGATCAAAACATTTTTTTCCCACAACTTCGTCAGGTGTCAGTCCAACCACTGCAGCGCCAGCCGGATTCATAAAAGTGACATTGAAGTCTGTGTCGATGGACATGATAGGGGTGGGAATAGTGTTGAGATTGTTGATTTTTTCATCGGCATCATGTTTCTGTTTTGCTTCTTCTGTGATATCCAGAATGTATTCGAGTGCTCCCTTAATATTCCCTTTGGCATCCTTAATGGGAGAACCGGTATATTTAATGGGGACAATAACGCCTTCCGCCGGTCTGGCAATGGTCTGGTCGGTAATGACAGAATCTGTTTTCATGGCCCTGGCACAGGCACATTTTTCAGTCTTACAATGAGGTGTTTTAAAGAGATCAAAACACTTTTTCCCAATGACTTCATCAGGGGTCATACCGACAACAGCTGATCCTGCTGGATTCATAAAGGTGACATTAAACTCCGTATCGATGGACATAATAGGAGTGGGAATGGTATTGAGGTTATTAATTTTCTCATCTGCGGCCTGCTTTTGTGCCGCTTCGTCAGTGACATCGAGGATGTATTCGAGGGCACCTTTGATGTTGCCTTTGGCATCTTTTAACGGGGCACCGGTGTATTTAATAGGAACAATAACCCCGTCAGCAGGACGGGCGATGGTCATGTCAGTGATTACCGAGTCAGTTTTCATGGCTCTTGCACAGGCACATTTTTCTGTTTTACAGTGTGGAGTTTTAAAGAGATCATAACATTTTGTGCCAATGACTTCGTCCGGAGTTTTTCCGGCAACAGCAGCACCGGCTGGATTCATAAAAGTGATTGTGAATTTGGTATCGATCTCCATGATCGGTGTGGGGATGACATTGAGGTCGGTCTCCATCTGTCTGAGTTTGGCGTGCATCTCTTTCATCAGAGTGATATCAGCCATTGAGACCATGGTTCCCTTTTTTTCCGGCATGGGGGTTGCCCTGGAATGGTACCAGTTGGCAACACTCCCGTTATTTGTATACAGTGCTTCTCCCTCTGCTTCTTTTTTTATCCGTTTGGATTTTATGATGGGACAATTTTTTGTGCCGCAGAGTTGTGATGGACAGGTTTCTTCACAGGTGACTTTGTTGATAACCTGGGCTTTTTTGAGGTTGAATTCTTGTAAGAAGGCATCATTTGCCCAGGTGATGATCATATCGTCATTTACAAAATAACTGGGATCCGTCAACAGTTCAAAGCCTGCAGTGTCTAATTTTGTTTGATTTGCTGTTGCAGTGGCCATTATTCTCCTCCCTTTAGAGTCTCTGGTAACGCATCTGTTTTTTCGTTAGTTTCTGTTTTGTTTTCTGTGTGGATAGTATTGTGCCGAAGGTGATTGTTGATCAGGTTACGGGTATTTACAACCAGCACATGTTCTTTTACTCCCAACTCTCCGACAAATTCTATCAGACGATCCAGGGTGTCCTTTTTCGGCTGCAGTTGAGGGTTGAGGGATGGGGTGGTATGAAACTCTTCCTGTTTGTAAATGGTGATAATGTTATCAACCTGCAGGGCAACGGTGTTTGTACCGTCACGGCAGATAATAAGTCTGGAACTCTTGTTGTTTGTGTCCTGTTCAGGAAAATCGTAAAAATTGCGCAGGTTGATTACCGGTATAACCTGCCCTCGCAGGTTGAGAACTCTGGAATCGAATCCATGGGCACCAGGGATTGTCATCAGCATATCGTGTTCAATAATCTCCTGGACATCCTTCAACTCAATGGCAAAGTGTTTTTCAATGGAAAAAACCAGGTAGCAGTTTTCTGTGATCAGGTGTCTGGCTTCTGCTATGGCCATTGATTCAACTTCTTCTTCACCGTTGCTGCTCTTGAGATTTGCCATGGATTCTAGGAGCTCCATTTGACTGTTGACAAGATTTGCCACATTAAGAAGCATAATATTACGGCCTGTTGTCGGTTCGTAGATACCCGACACAGATTGATCTCCTTCAGACGGCATTGAGAGGATTTCCTCATTGCAGACAGTGAGGATTTCCACTATCTCATCAATAATCATCCCAAAACTCAAAGCCTCGGTGGTCATGACCAGGATACGGCTTAATTCACTGGTCTCCAAATCCCCGCCACCG
The DNA here is from genome assembly GCA_029935135.1 of Desulfocapsa sp. GTDB lineage: Bacteria > Desulfobacterota > Desulfobulbia > Desulfobulbales > Desulfocapsaceae > Desulfocapsa. The sequence goes on along the minus strand of JAOZKX010000102.1, from coordinate 1,030 downwards.
TTTAAGAGGGCACTGGCGTTCATTACAGGAATGGTATGCCCACGTAACTGCAGGGCGCCTTCCAGATATCCTGTCTTAAACATATCATCGATTTCACTGATAAAGGTGAGTTCCCGTGAATTTTCTACAGGAATGCCATACTCTTTTCCCCGTGAGGAAAAAATGACATATCGGGAGTAGGTCCGAACTTCAGCGGTTTGCGTCGTCGAATCAACTGTCTGCTCGGTGATCAGGCTTGAATCTGGAAAAAGACGTTTCAGGTCAAGTACCTCAAGGGTACGATGTTGATCGTGCAGGGTTATCAGGTTGGAAATAAGGTAGTCTTCAGACTGGAGGGCAGGCTGGATGGGGAGAAGCTGTGAATCATCAACTCGCAGCACCTCTTTAATATCATCAAAAAGCAGGCCAAATTTTTGATCTGCCAGGAGAACGACTGCAATCTTGGCATCTTTGTCGTATTCGGAGGAGCCTTTAAGGCCCATTCTTTTTTTTAGATTAAGTACGGGAATAACAGCATCACGAAGGTGCATAATTCCTTCCAGAAAAGGAACACTGGCTGGCAGGGGTTGGATTTTTTCAGTAAGAGGGGTGGCTTCTGTTACGCTCTCTGCCGCAATTGCAATCTCCAGTCCCTGGTCCCGATCCAGAAGGAATGATGCGAAAAGTTGCTCTGCCATTGTCACTTGCCTCCCCTGCAAATTTATTCAAAGTAGGGTTAATAAGATACATTTGCTGTAGTGTATTCGTCTATGCGTAGTCTCTGTTACAGCAATTAGCGTGCCACCTCCATCAAGAATAAGATCCATTCATTTGTTTCGTCTTTTCAGTGTATTACGGATTGTTGAAAATATTGTGCACCTTGAGAGTGTTCCGTGTTTGTCTATAAAAACAGATACTGTCTAATTTAGTAGACAGGAATTGGGCATAGTTGATTTAGGGATTCTTCTTTGTAAGCCTTCCTATCAGAGGGACAGGACATTTTGATAAACTGGAGAAAGTGGGGAGGAGGTAATAATATAAGCTGCTCTGT
>JAOZKX010000465.1 GCA_029935135.1 Desulfocapsa sp. | reverse complement strand
GGTTGAGTGCATAATGATAACATTGCTGCAGACCTATAAATATACTGCCCTTTTGGCAGGGCTGGTTTTTGTCACCTGTGCTGCAATTATTGTTTCATCGGGTATGGGCTATATGCATATTACGGTGACGGATACCCTGCAGGTGCTGTGGGCAAATATCTGTGGCAATGACGCCTTACTTGCAGGACTGGATAAGGCCGTACCCTTTGTGGTGATGGATGTTCGTTTACCTCGAATCCTTACCGCTGCCCTGGTTGGCGGTGGTCTTGCCATGAGCGGTGTGGTCTATCAGGGGATTTTATTAAACCCGCTGGCCGATCCTTATACCCTTGGCGTTTCCTCTGGTGCAGCATTTGGAGCATCCCTGGCACTACTTGCAAATATTATGTTTCCAGGAGTGCTGTCGGTACCGCTCCTTGCCTTTGCGGGTGCTGTTGCAACGCTTTTTGTTGTCCTGCATCTTTCAAGCTTTAACGGACAGATCTCGGCCAACACCCTGATTCTTTCCGGTGTTATTGTCGCTGCCATACTGTCTGCCGGGATCAGTTTTATGAAATACCTGGCAGATGAACAGGTGGCCGTCATTATATTCTGGCTGATGGGAAGTTTTGCCTCGAGGAGTTGGGCGGATGTGGGCATCGTTGCCATGGCAGTAACTATCGGGCTTATGATAACGCTCTACTATGGGCGGGATTTGAATATTATGAGTCTGGGCGGGCGTTCTGCCGATTCTCTGGGAGTGGAAACGGCGAGAACCCGTAAGATTTTGCTTATTACAGCCTCCATGGTTACAGCAATTTGTGTTGCCGTTTCCGGGATCATCGGATTTATCGGTTTGATTGTGCCGCATCTGATGCGTTTTTTTGTGGGTCCCGATAATCGTAAATTGCTGCCGGTCTCTCTCTTTGCCGGTGCTGTTTTACTGCTTACTGCAGATACGGTAACCCGGGCAGTGTTGCCGGCAGAGGTGCCAATAGGAGTGCTGACGGCACTTATTGGCGGTCCTTTTTTCTGTGTGATTTTCAGGCGTAAGCAGAAGAGAGGCAACAATGGCTGAGACTGGTTATCGGCTGCAAGATGTAAGTTTCTATCACGGGAAAACTCCAGCGCTCCAGGATTTTACTCTGTCCCTTGGCGCTGGAAAATTCTATGGCATTGTTGGCCCCAATGGCTGTGGAAAAACAACCTTTCTTGATCTTCTGGTTGGCAGTAAAGAGCCGGCATCGGGCTCCATTCACTACAATGAGCAGCCCTTATCATCTTACAAAAAGCTGGAACTGGCCAGGCAGGTATCTCTGGTGCCGCAGGATTTTTCCATTGGCTTTGATTACAGCGTGGAAGAAGTGGTGCTTATGGGACGCCATCCATATATTCACCGCTTCGCCTCACCATCTGCTGAAGATTGGCAGCGAGTAGCTGATGCCATGGATGTAATAGGGATCAGTCACTATGCTGATCGTTCTATTACAGAGTTGTCAGGTGGAGAAAAACAGCGGGTAGTGGTGGCCAGGGCTCTGGCTCAGGATACCCCTGTTCTCCTCTTTGATGAGGCTACTTCCAATCTTGATATTCAGTACAGCCTGCAGATTTTTGCTAAAGTCCGCGGACTGGTTGAACAAGAAGGACGGACGGTTATTGCAGTTATTCATAATTTGAATTTTGCCGCTGCCTACTGTGATGAAATTATCTTTATTAAAGATGGGAGGCTCTGTAAGAAGGGTGCTGCTGCCAAGGTAATGAATGCAGACACTATTGCGGAGGTATTTGGGGTGGAGAGTGAAGTCCGTTTTGATTCGTTCAGCAGGACCAATCAGGTCTCTTACCGATACCTGTGGGAGCAGCAATGAGAATCCTGTTTATCCTGCTGACAGCCTGTTTATGGGCTTCGTCTGTTTTGGCGGAAGAACATGTACCTTACGAGCGGATTATTTCCCTGTACTCCGCTCATACAGAAAATCTGGTCAGTCTTGGGGCAGGGGGACAGATTATCGGAATCTCAAGCAGTGATGATTATCCTGCTGAGATCCTCAGGAAACCACGATTTTCCTATCGTCAGGATCCTGAGAAATTTATTGCTGCCAGACCGG
>JAOZKX010000464.1 GCA_029935135.1 Desulfocapsa sp. | reverse complement strand
ATATTTCATGGTAAACGCTTCCACACCAGCATAATCTCAACGGCCAGCAGTAAAAGTGCCGCCAGTACAAACCAGAGAAACAGCTCCCGGTAATTTTCAAATTTCTTAATGGTTCTGGTTGTCGTCTCCATGGTGTTAATCTCATCATAGACCTTGGTAAGAGATTCTGTGTCCGTGGCCCGAAAATAACGGCCGCCGGTCATTTCTGCAACCTGTCCCAGTGTTTCGTCATCAATATCCACAGGCATCCGCATCAATCGTTTGCGGCCAAACTGATCGGTCACGGGCATGGGTGCTTCGCCTCTGGTTCCGGCCCCGATTGTGTAGACCTTGATCTCCATGGTCTCTGCCGCCTCTGCTGCAACCAGCGGAGGTACATTACCGGCATTATTCATTCCATCGGTGAGCAAAATCATTATGCGGGACTTGGCCTCGCGATCACGCAGACGATTCACACCGCTGCCGATGGCCGAGCCGATGGCTGTGCCGTCTTCAACCATGCCAATGGATAGAGACTGCAATCGCTGCAGCAGCCAGTCATGGTCAAGGGTCAGGGGACTGACCATATAGGGGCGACCGCTGAATGCCAGCAGGCCGATCCGGTCATTGGGCCGGGCTTCAATAAATGTCTGCACAACAGACTTCACAACATCAAGGCGATTGGCAGCCTTCCCCTTCAGAGTAAAATCCAGGGCCTCCATGGAACCGGACACATCTACCGCCAGAAGGATATCAATGCCGGATGCCTCAATCTCAGTGGTGGTATTTCCCAGTTGCGGCCTGGCAAAAGCCAGAATCAACAAACCAAGGGCAATAAGGCGTAATGCCGGAACCAGACGGCCAATGGAAGACTTTCTCCCCTCTGCCAGGGTCGCTGCAATGGAGGTAGATGAAAAAACGAGTGCAGCGGCGGCACTGCGTTTACCGCGAAAAATGGCGAGCAGGGGCAAGAGTGTCAAGAGCCAGAGAAATTCAGGGTGGAGAAAACGCATTATTTTTCCTCTCCTCTGGTCGTCGTTGTGGATTCAACAAAATACTGCACTGCAGATTCCATTTTTTCCATACTGTTTCTGTCAGGGGTATAACGGGCAAACTTTGCCATATCACACTCTTCCAGACACTCCTGCAGTCGTTCACTGTGATCTTCCGCAAAAAGTGCTTCCTGTTGCGGCTCCTCAGTCAGAGCCGTAAAAAATTCCTTTGTCGTCTGCCTGGTACTTTGAATACGAAAACGGGCTTCAATATAACGCCTTAAGATAAGTGAGAGTTCAGTGGCATACTGCAGCGGCTGTTCCGCGGTAATCAAGCTGCGGGCCCGCATCAGTGCAGCCAGAGCAACCTCATCCGCAGCGGGCAGAAGCACTTTTTTCCTGCGAAACCAAAACCACCAGATGACTCCAGCCAGAAGGAGACAAAAAAGCAGTGCTCCAATGATCAGAACAGTGTAGTCCTGCTTTTCGGGCAGGGGTACGGGGCCATGAATATCCCGCAGTGGTTCTTCCTGCATCCCCATCATAGCCGGAGGAACATTTTGTCCACTCTGGACACCACTCCCAGGGGCAAGCTGCAAAGGTGGCGTTGTACTCTCTTCTGCCATAAGCGGCAGAACCGTTACAAACAACAGGGCAAGAATAAAGAGAAAAAGTCGTGCACTTCTCATCGACTCAACCTCCTTCTTCTCCTGCCAAAAAAATTCAACAGAGGAGGGATATAGGATTCATCAGTGGAAAGGTCCAGAAGATCCACACCGGCAGAGCGGATACTCTTATGCAGTGCCTGTTTTCTTCCTGTCGCAAGCTCCGCATATCCCCTGCGAATGGCAGGATCGGATGTATCCAGTTCCACTTGCGCACCTGTTTCAGCGTCTTCAATGGTGAGCCAGCCCACATCAGGAAGTTCATGTTCCCTGGGATCTGAGATAATCATGGAGATCAGGTCATGGCGACGATTACTGACCTGCAGTTTCGGCTGTAAAAGAGAAAGCCCATCTTCAAAATCCCCCGGCAGACAAAAATCTGAAATAAGAAAGGCCACACATTTGCGCTTGATCACCCGGTTGATAAAATCCAGGGGAATAAGCAGATCTGTTG
>JAOZKX010000101.1 GCA_029935135.1 Desulfocapsa sp. | reverse complement strand
TTCTCGAAACTGCCCTCGACGCGTCTGCAAGAGTCTATCCTGTGGGGGCAATCAGCAAGGGCAGTGCCGGGAAAGGGCTGGCTGAATATGGCGAGCTAAAAGAAGCTGGAGCTGTTGCCGTCACAGATGATGGACTGCCTGTTTTTGATTCTCAGTTAATGCGGCGGGCCATGGAGTATGCTGGAAGTCATAACCTTCTTGTTATTTCCCATTCAGAAGAGATGGCGCTCAGTCGTAATGGTTCAATGAATGAAGGAGTGGTCTCAACCCGTCTGGGATTACGGGGAATTCCGGCAGCAGCAGAATCAATTATGGTTTTTCGTGAGCTGGCCCTTGCAGAACTCACCGGGCAGCGTACCCATATTGCCCATGTCAGTACCGCTGCAGCCACCGATCTTATCCGCCAGTCAAAGGCAAGGGGCGCTCGAGTTACCGCTGAAACAACGCCGCATTATTTTACCCTCACCGAAGAAGCTGTGGCAGAATACAATACAAATGCCAAGATGAACCCGCCACTGCGTACCGATGTGGACCGAGAGGCCATTCGTCAGGGGTTGCAGGATGGGACATTTGATGCCATTGCCACCGATCATGCTCCCCATTCGGTACTGGAAAAAGAGGTGGAGTTTGACAGAGCGGCCAATGGAATTATCGGTCTTGAAACATCACTGCCCCTTTCCCTGAATCTTGTGCGCGAGGGTGTGATTGAACCATTGCGCCTTGTGGAGCTCATGTCAACCGCACCAGCCAGTATCCTTCAGGTACAGGGCGGCACACTTGCAGAAGGAACTGTTGCTGATGTGACGGTCATTGATCCGGATAAGAAATTTATCTTCAGCAAAGAATCTATCCTCTCCAAGGGAAAGAATTCTCCTTTTCTTGATTGGGAATTACAGGGTAAGGCTGTGCTAACTATAATGGGTGGTCGGATTACCCATAATGAGATGGAATAAAAAGATTATATGTAGGCTGCCGGGTCTGTGAGCCCGGCTTCGGAAAATCCCTTCAACCGCAATAAACAGGCATCGCATCTTCCACAGGCCTTCTCTCCTACCGGATCATAACAGCTGTGTGTCTTGGCGTAATCTACTCCTAACCTCATTCCTTTACTGATAATTTCAGATTTACTTAAGCGAAGGAGCGGAGCATGGATGGTAAATTTGTTTTTTCCTTCCACTCCGGCCTTGGTACCAAGGTTCGCCATCACTGTAAAGGCCTCCAGAAATTCCGGTCGACAATCAGGGTATCCTGAGTAATCCACTGCGTTGACGCCAATAAAAATATCAGAAGCTCCAAGGACTTCTGCCCAGGCAATAGCGTGGGAGAGGAAGATTGTATTTCTGGCCGGTACATAAGTAACGGGAATCTCATTTTCCATAGTTTCCAGTTTTCTATCCTTGGGTACCTCAATGGTGTCAGTGAGAGCTGAACCTCCAATTTTATCCAGGTCCAGGTTTAAAATCAGATGTTTGGCAACATGTGCTTTTTTTGCTGCCTGTGAGGCCTTGTCCAGTTCCACCGTTTGCTTTTGACCATATTGAAAGCTAAGGCAGTAACAGGAGAATCCCTGCTCCTTGGCAAGGGCAAGGATGGTGGTTGAATCCAGTCCACCGCTGAAGAGGATGACTGCTTTTGTTGCTTTGTTGTGAGGTTTCATAGGTGTCTAATATAATATATCATTGGCAGTTTGCCAACATACTGTAAATATTTCTGAAGTTTTCATCACTCTTCTTCCATCCATTTTTCAATCTGGTGCTGAAATGGGTAGGGGATGGGGCCATCCTGTTCCGGATATTCTGTTTCATCTTCCTCCATGCTTAGATCGGTAAAATCACAGAGCAAAGGTTCAGATTCATGTAGATATTTTGTGATCTTGACCGGGCCTGCCCAGAGAATATACTGCTCATTGTATTCCGCTTCCACTGAGGCGGATTGGGGAGGCATGACCAGCTTGCCGCTCAGATGATCAACGGCGAGTACTTCCATGGCCGTTTTGGCGCGCAGTATTTCGTTATTGGCCAGGAACCACTCTACTCTGGTGCGGACTGTGCCAAAGACATCCACGGTAATATAGACATCTATCTCTGCTTCAGAAGGCGGAACCACAAAGACTCCCCGTAGGAAGAGGTATGTCTGCAGTAAACCTGTGAGATATTGCAGATCATCGGATGTTATCTCTTCTGAATTTCTATACGCCCCCAGCCCCTTGTATTCCACACCCAGTTGTATCTCACCACCAGATCCTTTTTGTTGTGTTTGTTTTTGTTCCGGAGATGGTAGCAGGGTGCTGGTGGAACTGACGGCGGAGGTATCATTAGTAGAAGTAGCGGAAGATCTTGAATTGTTAAAACTCGTGGAGACAGGGGAGCTTTGTGTCGATTGGCTCATGTTTTCTGAAAGACTGTTGGCAGAGGAAGCGTTGGATGTTGTGGAAAGATAGCGAGGGTATATTGATTTTTCAACGACTGGCGGTGCCTGGATATAATCGCCCCGTATTTGCGAAACAAGGGAAAATCGTCCCCCAAACAGATTGCCGGCCCCGGTGTCTCCAATGGCACTGACAAAAAGATTCACCTTTCTACCTTGTATCGTAGTCAGATCGATCTTTTTTATGGTCGCTCGTGTTGCCGCCGCCACCAGTTCCTGCTCAACAGCGAAGCGCTTCCCACCACCATGTCCGGGAATGCCGGTCAACGCCCCGCATCCACACAGGAAGAGCAGGCATCCTGACAAGAGAAGGAGAAGGCAGAGTGTTTTGGAGAAACCCTGTCTTCTGCCATTATTTGCTAATCGAAAATATGCTATCATTCTAAGAAATGGTGTGTTTTGTTTATGGTTCACGCAGACTCTCATCCAGTGCCCGGATAATGGGGTAGAGGAAGTAGGATATGACCCGTCGTTTCCCGACTTTTATTTCGGCCCGTACTTTCATTCCAGGCATCAGCCGGAAACCTTCTGGCACATTGCGCAGTGTATTTGACACCAGGCGTATCCGGGTTCGATAAAAGGTAGCAGCGTTTTTCTGTTCAGTGAACATATTTGCTTCGAGCTGTGCATTTCCCTGCTGAAACGAATCTTCACTGATCACCCGCACCTCCCCCGGGAGGGTGTCGTGTCGTTGAAAGGGAAATGCGTCAAGTTTAATGCGTACCTGGTCGGCCAGGCGAATTCGGGCAATATCTTTGGATTGGATATTGACCTCAACCTCGATGCTGCTGTTCAGCGGAACCATGGTGATAAAAGGTTCTGCCTGCTGAATGATTGAGCCCACAGAACGTTCTGCCATGTTAAGAACAATGCCCTTTTGCGGTGCACGCAGTGATACCAGCTCATGCAGCCTGCGAGCCTTGTTTATCTCTTCTGTGATCTTTTCCAGGTCATTGCGTATATGTACCTCTTGCTCCATCAAGTCACCGGTTCGTTCTTCAAGAAAACGCTGCCACTCGGATTCGACCTGTTTGAGTTCGTTGAGGGTTACCTGGTCTTCCGCCTTGAGATTCTCAATCTCATCTGCGGTCAAATAGCGTGCCTTCTGGGCCTCCAGTAATCTCAGGCGATATTCACTGCCGTTCTGTGGTAATCTCGCGGTGGTTCCTTCCACATCACGCAGCAGCTTCAGCTGATTTTCCTTGCCCCGGCATCGTACCTTATTAAGAGCACGTTTTGATTCCAATGCGGCAGTCCTGTCCCTGCTCATTTGTCGGGTGCGTTCAAGAATTACCTGTCTCTGGCGAAAGAGATGTTCCTGCAGCCTGCCGTCATCACCTTCCTCCGGTAATGCGGAAAATGATTTGCTTTGCAGCTCTGCATCTATACGCCGGATCTGCGCTCCCAGGATCAAATGTTGTTTGCTGAGCTGGCTTAAGTCGGCACTGGTAAAGGTTGCATCGAGGGTTGCCAGGAGTTGTCCCTTTTCGATCATGTCGCCCACTTGGACTTCAATGGAGCGAACCACAGCGGTATTTATGGATTGGATCACAATGGTTGGTGAGGTGGTGATGAGTTTTCCTTCTGCAACCACAATACGATCTATCTTGAAAATAATGGCTCCTATGACGCTAGCTACAAGGCTGCCAAGAATGAGATAGAGTACCCAGCGTACCTTCCCGGATACAGGCCGTTCCTCGATCTCCACGGCATCAGGTTGGTACTCAAGAATCTCCCTGTTCTTTTTCTTCTGTTTTTTTCTTACAGTTGCCACAGACAAGTCACCTCAGTTAATCTCCATCTGTTGTTGCCACAGCTTTTTATACAATGGGCAATCTTGCAGCAAATGCTTATGAGGGCCATATCCCACCAGGGAGCCATCCTGCAGGACCAGTGTACAATCTGCGTCTTTCAACATGGACAGGCGATGGGAAACAATAATAACGGTGCGGCCCTTTCCTATCTGGGCCAGATTTTCCCGGACGATGCGCTCACTCTCAGGATCAAGGGAACTGGTGGCTTCATCGAGAATTAGAATTTCAGGTTGGCTGAGAAGAGCTCTGGCGATGGCCAGGCGCTGCCGCTGGCCACCTGACATATTGCTGGCCCCTTCTTCCAGCATGGTGTCGTACCCCTGGGGGAGTTTGACGATAAACTCATCTGCCCCGGCAAGTGTCGCCGCTTCAATAATCTGCTGCCGCGAAGCCCCGGACTGCCCGGCTCGTATGTTTTCCGCCACACTGTTTCTGAAGAGAAAACTCTCCTGCAGGACAACCCCGGTATGGCGACGCAGATGGGCTGTGTCAATTTCATTGAGATAACAGTTGTTTATTCGGATGGTGCCCGTTGTGGGAAAATAGGCCTTTTGCAGCATTCTGGTCATCGTAGTCTTTCCCGAACCGCTTGGGCCGACAATCCCCAGGGTGGAACCAGATGGAATAACAAGGGATATTTCTTTTAAGGCATTAGGCAGGTCCGGTGCATAGCGGAAGCTTACCCGATCAAAAACGATATCTCCCTGCAGGGATGGTCTGGTTCCATGCTTGTCTGCCCCCCATTCCTCTTTAGCATTCATGACCACACCAAGTTTCTCAACAGACAGTGCTGCTTCCTGATACTGATGAATAAGGCCAACCAGACGAACGAGTGGTGAAGTGACTCTGCCGGCCAGCATCTGGAAGGCAATCAGGGCCCCCACTGTTATAGCTCCACTAAATACTTGACTGGCACCAACCCAAATCAGGATTACAACCATCAGCCTTTCCAGCAGCTGGGTAAGTGATTTGGCTGTGATGGAGATTTTGCCAACTCGAAACTGCATGCTGACTGCTCTGGCCACTCTGTCTTCCCACTGACCGCGCAGCAGTGGTTCGATGGCCATGGCTTTTACCGTCGGCATGCCGTTAATGGTTTCCACCAGCATTGCCTGTCTGCTTCCTTCTGCCTCATACAGTGCATTTAGCCGGCGTTTAAAAGGGGCAAGTAGAACCAGAATTACCGAGGCAATCAAAAGTGTGAAGAGCAGGACAATGGCCGTGAGTTTGAAACTGTAAAAAAAGAGGAAAGGGAGAAATATAAACAGTGAAGTAGCTTCCAGCATGGTTAGAAAAACGCTGCCCGTAAGAAAGCCGCGGATATTTTCAGTTTGTTGCATATGCTTTGTCAATACCCCGGCAGTTATCCGTTCAAAAAAATCGAGGGGCAGGTTCAGCATATGTCTGAATGTCCGGGAGGTAACCCGTAAATCGATCTTATTGGTGGCATGGAGCAATAAATAATCACGCAGAAAATCAAGACAGGCGTTGACCAGGAGCATGACTACCATGCCGAATCCCAGGACATGCAAAGTCGTAAAGGCCTGGTTTACCAGAACCTTGTCGATGACAATCTGAAAAAATATGGGAGTGATAAGGGCAATACCATTGATAAAGAGTACTGCCAGGCCAACATCAAAAAATGTAGTTTTCTGCCGCAGAATTTCCGGCATAAACCAGCGCAGACTAAAGGGCTGCGATGGGTCGCTAAGTTTATAGACTCGTTTGAAAACATAAATATCCCCGCTCCACAAAGCTTCAAACTGTTGTTGGTTCATTCTTAGATGGTCTCCATTGCTGCCGGCAAGGGGATCAAAACAGGCGATCATCGACTCTTGCTGTGGCTGAGCCGATGGAATCGCACCGGCAATTACCACATGATGTCCGTTACGCAGCCTGGCAATGGCCGGATAGGCCTTCTTTAAATGGAGGAGTTCCTGCCAGCCCATGTGCAGCAGGCTGCCTTTTAATCCCTGGTCTTTAGCCATGCGAATGAGGGTGTCAGCAGGAATTTCATCTGAGTTTAATCCGTATTCGTGGCGCAGTCGTTCCCGGGTCAGTTCTATCTTGTGTTCACGGGCAACAATTGAAAAACAGACAAGGGCTGTGTTGATTTTTTCAAAGCGCAGGGCGGCACCGGTCCATATGTCCTGCAATGCCTGTAAAGAGACTTTTGTTTCCGCAAATTCTCCGGTTGACCGGGGGTGTAAAAGTGTCAGGCTTGGAGATGTGTCAGAATCACATCGTTCACCCTTTGTGAGGAGAAAGTATCCATTGTTTTGCGACTCAAGTATTAGTGGCAAGAGTGGGAATAAATCCGGAATTTGATCTGGTTTCGGACGCAGTACGGCGGCGCGCAGGCCCTCTGAACGGGCTGTCTGGATAACTTTTTCCAGGATTTCTTTTTTTCCAGATGTGGCTGTTGATTTATAGAATTGTTTTGTCTGGTCAGAAAAGCCCTCCCAGCCAGCTTGGTCTGCCATATATTGGCAGCAGGCCAGAAAACTTTCCTGCTGGTTTGAATCTTCTTCACTCTGGTAGTCTTTACTTTCCATATACAAAAATTGGTGTTGCTGTAACCTTCTGCAAAAAGGAGGTTTTCCCTGACATCAGGAAAAACCTCCTTTAGTGTGAATTGTTTCGTTTGACAGGTCAGGAAATAATCATAAAATTATTGGCACTGATTTCCGGTTTCGAGGTGAGGCTGGCAAATTCCACAGCAACTCCAGTCCCGTTTCCATCAGCGTCATAGAGAAGAGCACCGGTAGTGGTGTTGTAGAGAATAAAGTCATTTGTATCAGTCGCTGTACCTGTTGCAGTGGAGCAGAAGTTGGCCTCAGAGAGCACGCCTTCATCCAGCAGTGAAGAAAAGACAGAG
>JAOZKX010000100.1 GCA_029935135.1 Desulfocapsa sp. | reverse complement strand
GTCCAGTGACGCCTGCATCTCCTGAATCAGCTGTCTGTTCTGGTAAAAAACTTTCTCTAACAGGAGCGAGAGAGAGGAAAGGAGATCCTTACTCCTGGGCCTGTCCACAACTGTAAACACCTTTGTCTCAAGGGCTTTTTTTACATCTTGTTGCAGTTGCCGCAGGGGTTCTTCCATGAGAAAGACAGTCAGATAAGCAAGAAGCAAACAGGGAACTATCGTTGCCCAAAACAGATACAGGGTTGCCCTGCGTAGTTGTAAATAAATGGCAAGACCGGAGGAACTGTCATTGAGACCTGCCTGAACAATGGTTCCCTCCTCCAGTGTTTTTGAAAGGAGAATCCAGTCGCCCAGTTTCTCAGGGTTTAGGAGATCTATCCAGATTCCTGCCTGTGTTGGAGGAATGTCAACCAAACCACTGAAATTCATCTGCGAATTACTGGTTAACAAGAGCTGTTTGCCACCTTTAACCAACCGAATAAAATCAACATCTCTGGGGATATCGGGATGCATACGAAAATTTGTAACGGTGAATGGCTGAGAGTTTGCCAGATATTGCCCCACTGCAGTTGCCACTTCACCCATCCTCTGCTCCTTGATTCTGTTTTTTGCTATCAGAGAATGAAAAGAGAGTAAGCAAAAGCTAAAAAACCAGAAGAGAAGGAAGAAAGAGACTATCCTGCCGGTTCTGGAAGAGTGCAACAGTGACCTATTCAGCACGAAGGACATAGCCCATACCCCGAACCGTATGGATAAGTTTAGTTTTGAACTTCTTATCTATTTTATTGCGCAGACGACAGACAAGGACATCAACAACATTCGTCTGGGGGTCAAAACTATAGTCATAGATCCGTTCCAGGATGGATGTTTTTGAAAGAACACGACCAGAACTATGCATCATCAGTTCCAGCAGAGCATATTCTTTTGCCGGCAATTCTATTTTGTCCTCACCCCGTCTAACTTCACGCTTGAGAGGGTCCAACTGCAGATCTCCAACCTGAAGCGTCCTCGGCTCACTTGCCTGCTGCCCCCGGCGTAACAGCGCCTGAATACGGGCCAGCAGTTCGTTGAAGGAAAAAGGTTTTACCATATAGTCGTCCCCCCCCCGCTGCAACCCTTCAATTCGATCATCAACCGACTGCCGGGCACTGAGAATAAGAACGGGTATATCAATGTGGCGACTGCGTAGCTTTTCTATCAATGTAAGGCCGTCTATGCCTGGCAACATAATATCAACCACAGCAGCCCCATACGGCTCGGTAAGAGCAAGGGAAAGCCCATCCAGGCCATCATTGCTGACATCCACCACAAACCCTGCCTCCTGCAATCCTTTGGCAAGGAAAGAGGCTATTTTTTTATCATCTTCAACAACGAGGAGGCGCATACTGTTTTTTTCAGAATTCTGTGAGGGAAAGAGTGACTGTCTGTTTCCTTATGAGGTCAATGCAATAACCGTGGCACATCGCCCGGTTCGCCCATCTTCTTCCCGGCAGGAACGGCGGTAGGAAAAGTGGTCCGTTGAACATGAGGTACAACAGCCCGCTATCTCAATCTGTTTTTCTTCCACGCCAGCCTGCATCAGCTGCATCCTGGAAATCTGCCAGAAATCAAAATATTTTTCTTTCACTTGAAAATCAAGGAATGAGGGAGGAAACTCGACTAGATAATTAACAAATTCTGCACAACAAGGCCCAAGTGAGGGACTGATATATGCCTGGATGTCTTCTGGGGATACATTATAACGATCAGTCATCACCTGTACAGTTTTTCCTATGATATCAAGGACACTTCCCTGCCAGCCACTGTGAATGGCAGCAATGACTGAGCATACTGGATCGTACAGCGTCACCGCCTGACAATCTGCCTGCTGAATCATTAAGCCGACCCCAACCTGACTGGTCATCAAGGCATCAAAGCCATCGACTTCAAGGTCTTCTGTTATTCTCTCTTCTGCTACAAAACAGACAGACCCATGAGTCTGTCGTGCTGAGAGCAAAACGGATAGTCCCAGTTCCTTCTTGAGACGCCCGCGATTTTCGGCAACAGCCAGGGGCTGATCTCCCACACCATAGCTGCAGTTCAATGAGGCAAAGGGAGGGACACTCACGCCCCCATGTCTGGTACTGGAAAACCTGATCATACTTCTTCCCAAATAGAAATGGGGAAGATTCCTTAAAGGAACCTTCCCCATACTAACAGACTACAGTTTTAAGACAATATCGGCCTAGAAGTATGCCTCAAAGGTCAGGTACAACTGATTCGCTGTTTCAACAGGATCCATACCCAACGCTCTCATAGTAGCAACATCGGAAGAGTTGTCGAAATCGTATGGTTTCATGTTCCAATCCATTGATCCGGCGTATCCATAATCATAGTACTGATAACCGAAACGGATAAAGGTCTTGGCATATTTGGAAAGCGCTGCACCGGTGGGCAGGTCGTAAACTCCATAGACCTCATAAACACTACCACGAGCAGCAAGTTTAGACATATATAGTTCATCATGTCCGGGGCTCATAGAAACCCAGTACTCTGATCCGTAGTTATATTCAGCACCAACCTTCAGACCAATCTGATCGATATCATAACGGGCACCAAGGTAAACAGAGTAACCGTTTTCATCACTGGTGTGACGAGACATTTCAGGATCGGTGATACCCATCTGATACATGGCCATTCCAGCCTGCTGCATATTCATACCCTGGCCCATCATACCCTGAGCAACCATTCCTGCCATATCATTGAACATGCCGTTATCGTTTGGCTGTGTCTGAGACCATCCACCGACACCAAAGATATTAACTGGTCCAAATTTATCCTGATACAGTGCAGAAGTATGCAGAATCTCACCAACATTCACCTGATCACCATAACCACCCATATCCATAGGCATTGCGGCACCCATGTTTACAAGATCGCTGGAGAATGTGGGATAATTAAAGACATTGAATGCCATAAAAGACTGAACATTTACGAAACGGTTGTCTTTTTTCAGAACATCCCAGCTCAATCCGGCAAAATCCATATCATCGATGTTGTCAGTGGCAGAGTTAGAATTGTCACTTTGCAGTCCATTCTCAAATCCACGTCCATAACAGAAACGAACACGACCGGTTCCCATGGCATCTGAACCCCATCGGTAAGCATAGCCCATGGAAATACCATCAAAAGGCCAGTCCATAAAGGAAACTGGGGTAGCCATACGCTGATCTGCACCCATGCGAATCTGCGCAGGAGGTCCATCTGTGGTAGGACGACGACCAATGGAGAACCAGATTGGCGCTCCGCCGATATTATTCCAGTTTACGAATGCACGATCAACGAGAAGAGCGCTACTGTTAGGAGTACGGCTTGCCTGACCATCCCAGTCTGGATATCCGCCAGCAAGTCCCTGTGGGATAGATTGCATTCCCCAGGCTTTATACATGGCAAGACGTGCTTTAAACTCTACATTTTCTGTAGCTTTTACACGCATATTCAGACGAAAACGATTTGTCCAGACGGTATCACTTTTCAGCTCATCACCAAAAAGGGTATCTGCATTGTAGTAATCCAGACGTGCGCGGAAATCGCCATAAAACTTAAAGCGGGCAGCAAGGTCCCAGCTGTCTGAACGATCTTCAAGATCTCCAACGGTCTCAGAGAGATCATTAAAGTCTTCCTGACTTACACCGCTACCACCAGCGCCTTGAGCCATCTGAGATTTCAGTTGATCCAACTGCATGCTCAGTTCTTCAATTTTGCGCTCCAAATCATTACTGCTGGCTCCACCACTGGCAACTGCAACTGCAGGCAGTGCAATCAGACCAGCAAGGGCCAACATGGAAAATTTTTTCACCATCGTGTTATCTCCTTCCTCTTTAATTGTTACGACCAAACCCTCCTGAAAGCCTGGTCGGTGTTCAAACGGAACTTAAAATTGTACAAAGCACCACCTGAAACTCTTCATTCTGCAATAAACATATATGCCAGGGTACAAAATCCCCCATGCGTACAAATTTTTTTACCTCAATAACTTGTACTATCTCATTTGCTTATCTGTGTCAACTAATTATCTCTATTTTCTCATAAAATTTAGCAACTTTCCCTACTCCCTAACCAGAATATGTCACAAACACAATCTCACCACAACATATAGTGTATAATTTTTTTCACCCTACAAACCCTTCACCAGCAATGTCTTTTTTGTATTGTTGCGCACGATATCACCAAGCAATGAGTAGTCAAAGTGAACCCGGTACCAATCCGCCATCTTTCTGGTAACCACCCACACTCCCTCAAATCCCCTCTCCATTGCCCAGTTTTCCCACTCCCTGACAAAACAGGAAGCCACCCCATTATGTCTATATTCCACCAGCACCATTAAACCTGTACCACAGGCATAGTTCTGTAAAATTGCCAATTCTGCAAACTCTCGCGGAGCTGGAGAGTTATCAATTATTGTTGCAAAGCCGATAATGTGCCCCTGTTGTTGGGCAAGAAAAAGAGCCCGGTCCGGCTTGATGGCATAACGTTGTAACTTATCAAGAAAAACATGGACAAAGCGAGGGTCCATATCTCTACTGAGATCCTGAAAGGCTTTGTCTATATGATCAATAGAGGCCTGAAATACAGACAATCCGAATGTATCCAGGTTACAGCTCATTTAAAACATCTGCCTTTTTGGCCTGGTACTCCTCAGCTGTAATTAACTTCTGTTTATAAAGAGAATCTAATAGTAGCAGGCGTTGCTGTGTGGATTGGGGGTGGGTCACCATGTTAGATTCTGTTGCGGGAGAATCCGTTTCAACCGCATTAGGGTCACGCACCGGTAAAGCACATAAGGATATGGAAATGACTTTCTCCATCCAGGAACAACCATTATTTCTAAAGCTGCAATAAACCCCCTTGGTGTCATCTGTTTCATCTGCCCAGATCAGGTCTCCGTTTATCCTGATCACTTCTTTATTTTTTCTCAGGCCTGCTTTTAATAATGCAGCCAGTTCACCCTGCGTGGGCATACGCCAATCCTGATAGCCTGCCGCTGAATAGTTCTCACAATATTCCACTGCTTCGAACCATGTCACACTATTATCACTGGCAGAGCCTGCCCATACCAGACCGGTCTCGCTGTCAAGAACGGTTCCATCGCCATTATTGGTAATAAAACGTTTAGTGAGTTCCTCGTTGGATGTCGCACAGGAAGAAAGGAACAGCAGAAAGAAAACAATTACAATTTTTTTCATTATATCTCTCCGGTTATAAATGGTATCAGGGGAAACCTCTCTCCCCTTTCGGTTATCACTGGCTAATGTGTATACCAAGAGATCGTATAAACAAAGCATTTTATGGTCTAGCCTTTTCTATAGTAAAAAAAAAAGCCACAGCTTCCGACGATCGGAAACTGTGGCTTCACTAGTGTTTTCTATCTATAGCTACAGATAGAAAACACTAGCTGGTACGAATGGGTATCACATGGGTACAATCAGCTTATTGCTGTCTTCATTCCAGGTGACAACCAGATACCAGACCATCATGATAAATGCGATCATGGCTAATGTTCCGCCATATCCCATTACATCCGGAAGGTATACATAGGAGCCAAGGGCCCCAGATTTTTCCAGGTTAATTTCATCAGGTCCGAAATTTTTGAACCAGGTGGTCATCAATGAGTTGGCAATGGCAAAGAAAGGAACAACCATAATCAGTTTTACCTGACCTTCACCAACACGCCACAGGGTGCCAGAACCACAACCACCGGCAAGCATGGCACCAAGCCCAAAGATAAAACCACCAACCACGGAACCCCAACCGAAAGTACCACGAACATAGTTAATGGGGGCCAGAACCGACTCACCACCGTGTGCTGCAGGTACGGCATATTTCAATACTGCGCCACCAATCGCAAGAAGGAGAATAGAGAGGGCAACGGACTTGGCCAAGGTACAGTCACCGGTCATATGAGGCTCGCGAAAACCCTGAACCATACACCAGCGTCCACGCTGCATGGTGTAACCAAGTGCTGCAGCGATCATAATTATACCACCAAGGGATACAAGGTAGTCACTGTCTTTATCACCAAAAATAGATGGGATAACATCAAGATCCTCGAGACCAACAAAGGTATAAGCACACCAGATCAGGGCGCCAATTCCTGCTACAGCAAGGATATTTTGCACAAAATCTGGAATGTTAATAGTTCCGGAACCACCGTCACCCCAGGTGATATACTCCATTTCCATATAGAGCATCTTCAAACCAAGAAGAACACCGGCAACAAGTCCAATCCACATGGTGAACCCGTTTGCTGCAAGATTCCCTATAGCATTATACATGCCACCAACATTACAACCACCGGCAAGTGTTGCACCAACACCCATCAGGATACCGGCAATAACAGCCTTTACCATTTCACGATAGGGTGGAATACGGAAGGCAAAATCCTTTCCCAGGCATGCTGAAATAAAAGCACCTGCGATAAAACCAATGCCGATTACAGACCCTGTATTTCCCAAAATAGCAGCGGGTGCCTCATCGTAATAACCAAGCAGACCAGACTCAGCACCAATAATGGTATTCAGTCCATAAATCATCCAGTCACCCCAGTTTCTAATTGCTCCCACAGCACCCCATGGACGCCACCAGGCCATAATTAATATGGATAGAAACGCTACAATTACACCGGAAATATTAGGGTTCCACTCTGACTTGCAGCAGGTCTTGTAAAGGTCTTTCACTTTACTTCCCATCAAACTCTCTTCACTCATACACTCCTCCCTCAATCAATTATTATATTAACAACAATTTATAATCTAGATGCATTTTCTACCCTCGACCAATCAATTTGTCAAGTATCTATGGAGTGAATTCGCCTTTTAGCACACTGACAAAAACACAACATATGATGTAAAAACATAAACTTACAGCTCAACTAAGCACTTGAATAGTCATTCATTTTGGGCTTGACATATCCCATAGCCTACAGTATAAATTTCTACAGTTATCTATTCAGAGTACTTTGTGTAATCTGATTAAGAATTATCAAGACTTATAATAAGTCGCATTTAGTCTATCGAATACTATTTTCAGGAGGAACATCAAATGAGTGACATTAAAGTTGCTGAAGACGGACTCGCTGTAGC
>JAOZKX010000463.1 GCA_029935135.1 Desulfocapsa sp. | reverse complement strand
CTGATACTTCTTTGCAGATAGGTCTGGAAAGTGAGATCTGGCTTTCCTCAACGCTTATGGAGTATGGCCTTCTTTTTCAACTTTTCGCTCTTCTCCTCCTGCTTTTAGCCGCGGATTATTTTGCTGCCATACTCCCCGGTGCCATGTGTGCAACCGGATCCTTTCTGGCAAACAGCTATGGGATGAAAGTCCTTGTGCTGAAACTGGTCTCTGTCTTTTTCTATGGCTTCTGGATTCTTATTCATCGTCTGGATATCAGTTCGCCCCATTATCCACTGGTTCGCTTGAAAAATATCTATCTGCTTCTGCTCTGCCCCCTGTTAGTGGCAGATACGGTTTTACAAACGCTCTATCTGAGTGCCTTGCAGCCAGATATTATCACCTCCTGTTGCGGGGTGGTGTTTCAAAAACCGGATGTGAGTCTGCTCGGTTTATCACAGCAAATGGCATCACTTGCAAGTGTTGTCGGCTTTTATTGCGGTTGTCTGCTGCTCTTGCTTGGCACATGGTTCAATTTTCGTTTTTCCAGTTTGTTGCTTGCTGTCCTGGCGTGCTTTCTCTTCCCTGCAGGTCTGTGGATTGTGACAACCTTCGTCTCTCCCTATGTTTATGCTATGCCGCATCACCGTTGTCCCTTTTGCCTGCTGCAGGTCGAATATAACCTTGTCGGCTATCCGCTCTTTTTGACTCTTTATCTCGCTTCTTTTGCAGGGATGGGGGGCGGGCTGCTTGGACTGTTTGCCTCTCATCAGGATCTTGAGACGGCTCTGCTTCGATTTCAGAAAAATCTTCGTTGGCTATTGCGTGTGTCTCTTCTTTTCTTTATTCTTTTATCGCTTTTTTACCCGTTGCAGTATCTTCTTTTGGGTGGTGAATAGAATGAAAAAGTCTTTTCATTCCTTTGCCGATAGTTCCGGTGGTTGGCATGTCTTGCAGTCCCATGGCTTCGAGGATAAAAGAGAAATAGAAATCTTCTTTGCTTTTATCCGCAAACAGGGTGTCTGTGTTGGTTGGGGAGCTTGATTGGTTAAGTAAATTCCATAGAATATGGCTTGTTTCGTAAGTCGTCTTACCGGAAATATCTACCTCGGTAAAGTTGTCGAGTAATAAGGCGATATTTGATTTGAGAGCTTGTTTATATTGTATATCTGTATTGTTAAAAATTGGCGGCAGGTGATCACTGGTAATTAAAATTATTGAATAAGGGTCGAGTTCTTGTAAATCGTGAAGAAATTGTCCCAGCGCTTCAGTTCTGTAATAAAATTGATTTGCCATGTCAAAGAGTTGCTCGTTGTCGGGGTGTATTGCTATTGCATCGGGACGCAGTTTTTTGTTTCGCTCAAAGGGAACATGGCCAAACATGCCGACAATGTAATTCAGTAATGGTTTTACCTCGTCCTTTTGCGACAGGTACTTTTTGATGTAAGTCTGATTTGCTTGTAAAAAATCTCCGTCAAAAAGATAATGGTCTTCTTTTTCTTCAAAATATGTGTTTTCTCCCAAAAAGTTGACTTCATCAAATCCAATGCCCTTGTAGGCCAGTTTCGCATTGTAAAACACGGGTTCCGTGGCAACAGATGCCATGGTGTAGTATCCCATTTTGCGAAGCATTTGCACAAGGCTACTGCTTGCATTTCCTTCAAAAAGATTAAAATCGATACTGTCAATCAGCGAAAGAGCCGGTATGCCAGTGAGAATTTCAAATTCTGATTGGGCGGTCCCTCCTCCGTAAACTGGTGTTGTGATCATGGAAAAGTTTGTGTTCTGTGCAAGGAATGGCTGTAATTTGTGATGGATTGGTGATGGGCTGTAGGTGAAATTTTGTATTTGTCTTGGGTCGGCAAAACTCTCAAGAATAATAATATGTATGTTTCGTCTCTGGTCGGGTGTGTTTGGATAGAATTGATCAAAGATAGAAAAATGGTTGTGAGTACCGATGGACGCCAGTGTATCTTTTCGTTTGTTGTAATAGTACAAAAAGGAAGTTATCCTCCCGTTTTTTTTGACATTCCCAGTGCTTGACCAATCATTATATTTTAATTTTTCTTTTTGATACCGGTAGCTTTCTGCAGAGGAGATAGTGAACAATAAACACATTAGG
>JAOZKX010000099.1:6246-7143 GCA_029935135.1 Desulfocapsa sp. | reverse complement strand
TGGTGGATGATGAACCAAAATCGATCATCAACTGTCTGGTGGCTAGTTTCAGCATGGAAGAGGGACTCATGAACGAGCGGACCATCTTTATGGACACCACCCATATGAGCATTGAGGGTGAGGCCAATATTAATTTTAAAACAGAAGAACTCAAACTGAAAATCACCCCCAAACCAAAACGACCGGAATTTTTCAGCCTGGCAACTCCTGTAAAAGTAAAGGGAACTTTTGAGGAGTTTGGTATTGGAATCAACAAACTACGCCTGACGACTTCGCTGGTATCCTTTGTCACCAGTCCAGTCCATGTCCCGTTCCGTCGGCTTTTTGCTGGCGAGAGACCGGAAGATGGTGGGGAAGCATGCCAAATGGCCTGGAATAATCGAAACATTGCCCCCCAGGTAGAACCGGGTTCTGGTGACTAGGAGCCCCCCCCCCTGATAAACAGGGGGAAAGCCAGGATCAATACCTCAAAGGTCTCTTTCTATTCACTATCTGGGGGGGGGCATATAAAATTTTGATGTGAAACATGACTTTTTTTGTTTTTATGACAGTAATTCAGGAGTAAGGTGCTGGCATGGAGCCCTCCCAAGAAAATAACCGGCACTCTTATGTCGACTCAGCCCTGTTGCTCTATATTCCTGAAACAGAGGAGGTTATTGAGCAGATTCAGGAAAATCCATTTAACTGCAGAATTATTCCCATCCTCCTGCAGGAATTTCTGAATGATCCCGAACACTACCTGCAGGAACACAACCATGTTGTTCTGGCTGCCCCACTGGAGATGATCAAGTCAGTTCTGGCACTGAATATGAAGCATGAGTTCAGCATTGGTATTCTTCCCGCTCAGAACCAGAAAAACCTGAGAAACTGCTACGGGCTGCCCAAAAATCAAAAAGA
>JAOZKX010000099.1:0-6236 GCA_029935135.1 Desulfocapsa sp. | reverse complement strand
TGCGAGCAGATCCGCAACCGCTGGATATTATTCTCTGTAATCAACGAATCCTGCTCTACAAGGCAGTAATCGGTAGACTGCCACTGATCGATTCCCCGACTGCTATGAACCCGGGAATAGCAATAGTGAATTCCCTGAAGAGTTTTTCGGGTCTGAGACTGCTGCCTTTTCAGTTCAACACAAAGAATGGCAAGCTAATCAAGACAGCGGCCAGTGGCTGCGTGATAATCAAGCACCATAACCGAACACTGGTCTCTAAACTCATAGCCGATGACAGTTCTCTCACCGACGGTATGATATCTCTGGTGATTACAGCTCCCATCTCCATCATCGATTATCTCATTTTTTTATATCAGACTTTTCGCAGCCAGAAAAAACACAGGCACATCCCTACGACTGTCGGCTATATCAAGAGTCCGGCCATCACAGTTACAACAGACGAACCTCTTGCCGTTACAATAGATGGCGAAGACAGTACCCATACACCGCTCCATTGTGAAACAATTCCCCTGGCGGTGCGGGTCAATGTAGGGGACGAATCGTTAGAGGCCGACAAAGACAAGAGCAAAATCCGGGAACAAGTCGAGATCCAGAATCTCCCGGCAGGAAAAGAGCTGGCCAAGGCAGTGATGAAAAGAATCCCATTTTTCTCATATGCCTCTGAAGAGCGATTTCGAGACCTCTTTATTTCTTTACGGGAAGATGCCAGTATCCAGTCCTCCTATCTGACACTGATGCTACTCAGCACTCTACTCGCAACCTTAGGACTGTACCAGTCAAGCTCTGCCGTGGTCATTGGCGCTATGCTGCTGGCACCTCTGATGGCACCCATTGTCGCCCTTGCCATGGGCTTGCTGCGCAATGACACAAGACTCTCAAGACAATCACTGACGACCATTACGGTGGGCATAGGTATTGCTCTTACAGCCGCCGCCCTTATGTCACTATTGTTCCCTGGCTGGCCCATAACAATGGAAATGCAGGCCCGACTCAATCCAAGTCTCCTTGACCTTGGTGTAGCCATTGTCGCCGGGGTGGCAGGAGCATATACAAAATCAAACAGAAAGATTCTCCAAAGCCTGGCAGGTGTCTCCATTGCCGTGGCCCTGGTGCCTCCTCTTGCTGTTGCGGGAATTGGAATCGGCATGGGAGATTATGAATTCTTCTTCCAGGCATTTCTCCTTTTTTCCACCAACCTTATCGGGATTATTCTGGCTGCCACATTTACCTTTCGAGCCCTTGGTTATTCTCCCGCTGTTCGTGATAAACGGAGTGTATTCCTGGTTGCATTGCTGCTGTTTACAATCAGCATCCCTCTATCGCTCTCCTATGCTGATCATGTTCAAACAACATTGCTGGAGAAAAACTGGCGGCAGGAACGATTTCTTATCAATGACAAATATCTTATTGTGCAGAACGCAGAGCTTGTCCAGCAAAGAAAACAGGATCTGCTTTTTGTGAAAATACTTGTCCGGGAATCACTCAC
The DNA here is from genome assembly GCA_029935135.1 of Desulfocapsa sp. Classification (GTDB taxonomy): domain Bacteria; phylum Desulfobacterota; class Desulfobulbia; order Desulfobulbales; family Desulfocapsaceae; genus Desulfocapsa. Next base: position 4,750 of record JAOZKX010000099.1, on the reverse strand, counting down.
CCGAAAAGATCTGACTCAGTTGCGAAAAAAGATTCAATCCAACTTTTCTGATCCACTTATGATCAGAGTACAGTTTATCTATATCCCTTAAGAATCCATGAATATGATACAAAAATTGTGTGTTCTCCTTTTAGCAGTATCTGCCCTCTTCGGCTGCACTGAAGAGCAGGAGCAGCCTACTGCAAGTGGTAACAGTATCGACATTGGTATCATCGGACCGATGACAGGGCCTGACAAAACACAAGGAACACACACACTGAATGGTATACAGACAGCGTTGTACATGCATCCTTACATTAACAACGGCGACAAAATCAACCTGATAATTGAAGATGACCAGAACGACCCGCAACTGGCTGTTAAATCGTTAAAAAAACTGGTAGCAGAAGATAAAGTACAGGCAATATTTGTCCTCTCCAGCAGCAAGGCAGCCCTGGCCGTTAATAAAATTGCTGACACCTATAAGACACCAGTGTTGATTCTCATTGCCACTCATACCGACATCAGTAAAGACACTCAGTTTATCAGCCAGATATCCTTTGACAACAATATCCAGGGAAAAGTTGCAGCCCTCTTTGTACGGGATGAGCTCCTTATTGAGCATGCGGCTGTTTTCCAAGATCCATCCAGCTATTATTCCAGGTCTCTGGCCCGTGAATTCAGCCAGAAGTTTCGTGCCATAGAAGGATTGGTCAGCAATGTCGTTTTCGAGACAGCCGAATCATTCGCCTGTGAAAAAGAACTATCAGAACTTCGCCAGCAGGGAGTCCAGCTCCTTTATCTGCCACTGGATGCCCAAAAGGTTCTACTGATCGCCAAGACATTACACAGCATGAAATGGAAACCTGAGGTGATGGTTGGAGATGGCCTACTCAATAATGCCATTGCTGCCCATCAGAAAGACATTCGCTATCTTCATGGTTTCCTTGCCATTGAAGCCTACAGCACAAGTATTGCAACAACACCGCTGGGGAAAAAGGCTGCGAAGACACTAGCTAAACACTTTGGCACAAGAAAAAGCACCTACCCGGCCATCGGCTTTGAAGGAATGGTCATACTGCAAAGTGTCATGAATCACTGTTACCTCTCCCCAGGAACTGAATGTATCAACGATGAACTGCACAGCATTGTCGATTTTGAGGGAATTATGGGACAAATCACAATCCAGCCCAACGGTAAGATATTACGATCTGTCATTATAAATCGTATCCAGGGCGATCAACTGAAACTGGTGGTAAAGGTCTATTAATGTGCAGTCAGGTCCGGCCAGAAACTGACAACATAATAAGAAAGGATTGGAGGGGGCTGATTCCTTTCTCTTTTGCCTGCAGACTTCTTGATGTTCAAACATTTCCCCGGTGATAAATCCCACATTGTTCTTTCTGAACATTGGTTGTGCCACGCAGTCTTCACTTGCCCATTTTACTCAGTGTTTCGCAGCAGCATAAAAACTGGAGGCAGCCCGCCTCGTTTATCCATCTCTTCATCACTTTTCACCTCAAGGGTAAAAGGCCGCAGGAAAGCATAGGCCCCCTTACTGTCTGTTGCCCTGATAGTAATGGGACCATGGGAGCCTATGTTTACCACGCCAGGTGTACCGTACATCGTCCCACTGCCGCTGAAGTCTGCCCATTCTGGGAGGCCACTGATGGTAAAGGTAATAGGATCGCCGTTTGGATCACTTGCCGTCGGCGTAAAACTGAAGAAACCACTGGCTCTGAGTATCCTGCGTGGCACCCCGTAGACTTCTGGCGGCAGATTGCTTCCCATGACAACAGTCAGGGAAAAAGCAGGTAGAGAGGCAACAGCACCTTGTGAATCACGGACCGAGATGGTAACAGGACCGAAGGTGCCTATATCAGACAGTGCAGGAATGCCCCAAAGTCTGCCACTATCCGGGCTGAATATGCTCCACCCGGGTTGACCGCTGATGGAGAAAGTCAACAGATCACCGTCAAGGTCTGAGGCCGTGGGAGTAAAATCATAAAGCTCAGTGGTCATGGCTTGCAGGGACGGAGTACCTTCTATGGACGGCGAAGTATTGTTTCTCTGAAGAGATACATGATGTATCGTTGTGCGTCCAGCAGAGAGAAGAGCAGTAAAACTGGTTCCCTGGTAGCCATTTTTGCTGACATTGACAGCCACTGATCCTGTATCCGAAGTCAATGACATGAGGTAACTGCCGTTGCCGCTGCTGATGGCCGTACCGCCGCCTCCCAGCAGTACAACACCACTGAGACCAACACCGTCCGAGTTGACGGTTCCCGTCAGGTACCCTGGAAGCTCTAGAGCAACAGGGGTGTAGACCTTCAGATTATAGTTCACATTGGTACCAAACCTTGCCAATGCATTACTCATCTGTATATGATAGAGGCCGTCGCTGGTGCAGGTCCAGGCCAGCGTTTCCTCTTTCCCGGCCCCGCCACTATTCCTGGTTGCCAGGGGAACAGTATGATCATCAGGAGCATAGAGAGAGATTATCGGGTCACTGATGGGGCTGGGACTGCCGGCCCTGATTTCATAGATATGGCCCGCAAGCCCATAGAACATGACCCAGTCTTCATCCCCCTCCACATGAAAGGTGTGATACTGACTGGATTTGTCATTAATATTGATAACCCCGGCCGTTGAATCACTGTTATCCGCTTCGTAGGCATCAGGGTACAATACGGCGTCGCCAGATTCCTGTGTCACCAGGGAGACCTGTGGCAGGGAGAAGAGCATACTGGAATCCATGGCATAATAGGTCACGATATAGGTCCCTCGGGAATTGAAGCCCTCAAAACGCCCTGCAAATGTATTGGCGACAGTACCCTCGACAAGTTCAACAATCACCGTATCAGTTACGGTTAGATCACCACTGGGCAGCGGCTGGTCGGGGGGAAGTATTTCTGCCCAAACCCGGACAATAGTATCATGGTCAAAATCTATTACACCATGAGTGCTTAGCAGAGCACCGATTTCACCGTTCAATACCTGATCTGCAGCAACGCCTGCAATCTCCGGCCGCCGCTGGTTGACATCAATCCATTTCCTGCCGAAGGGGAAATCGATCTCCTTCAAAGTATCCAGATCATCGGATTCGTTTGATATTCCGTTACCATTGGCATCAAGCTGCCCACTCTGGTATGGAGCCATATCAGTGGATGCACGATGCCAGGCAGAGGGCAGATCAACCTGGTCACCGCTCTCACCGGAAAAGCTAGACCAGAAGTGATGGGAAAAAGAGTTACTCTGCAGGAAATACGCTGCTTCTTCGGTTGAGGCCGAGGTAATATTGACCCGGCTGCGACCGACAGGTGGCAGCATTCCAGGGAGAAAGCTGCCGGACCGACAGGCATCATAAACGAACAACACCTTGGCGCCACTGCCGTCTTGAACACTATCCAACCATCCGTCCAGCTGCAGAGCAGTGATATACTCCCCCGGCGTACCTCCCCGGATAAGGAACTGCTCCTCACTGCCATGATCAACCAGATACAGAATCAAGCTGGAGGTGGGGCCATTTTCCGCCCAAACCAATGCCTCCTGAAGGGCGGTCGCGGTGGCCGGACCGTCCCGATTGATGTTACCTGTTTCGTCGGTGAGATAATGGATACGCTGGTCATCATAGCCCTGATATTTGAGAATTGCATAGGCATGATCGGCGTAGTCCCGGGTCTGCCCCCAGATATCACCCACGGCATTCTCTCCCCCGCCGGCAACGATGATGGCCTTGGCATAAAAAAGTGCACCGTCATCGGTGAAAGTCAGGGCTCCTGCCTGATCCTCACGCTCTGTTACTGAGTTTACGAGATGGAGGTTGTAATTTCCCGGCAGTCCACGACGAAAGGCAGGGAGGCTCAACTGGTCAGGGCCAAGAAGTTGAAGGGGAAGCTCGGTGAAGAAATCAGCAAATGGTGCAAGAGTGAAGAGGTCATGTGCCGCCATGATATAGGCTGTTTCTCCATCCATAATGATATCCCGCACTGATCCGGGCAGTCCCAGCGTTCCGCAATGGAACGGATTTTCCGGATCGCTGACATCGATAACCCGAAGGCCGCTGTTACCTGCGACATAGGCATACCCAGCCGCCACACTGACACCGTCAGCAGAGCCTTCGGTCTCGATACTGCTCAGAAGCTGTGGTGCTGTGGGAGTGGAGATATCAATAATATGGAGGCCGTAAAGTTTATCTGTAACAAAGGCAAGATCTCCGGCAATTGTCACTTCCCTTGCAGAGTCCGGGTCGTCGATTGTGGCAACGGCATGTGGAGCAGCCGGATCGCTGACATCTACGACCTGAAAATCACCGTTGGCAAGATAGGCATAACTGCCTTTTAGCGCTACCCCATATACATCGCTGGTCAGCAGGCTGCCTGACTGCTGCGGATCAGCAGGATTGCTGATATCGACTATTTGAAGCCCCCCGTAAGCCGCCGCCAGATAAGCATAGCCGCCAGAGATATCAATCCCAAAAGATCTCCCCGGTGTTGCAAAGCTGTGCGAGAACTGAGGCTCAGAAGGATTGCTGATATCAACGATCTGCAAACCACCGTAGTAGTCAGCAACATAGGCGTAATCCCCGGCCACACTCACATCATAGGCCAATCCCGCCCATGCACTGCCAAGGTCTGCTGGAGTCGAGGGAATGGAGATATCAATCACCTTAAGGCCCAGACCCGCATTGGCAATATACATAATATCGTTGTCAATCACCCCGGTCTGGGAATTTCCAACATAGATGGATCCTGTGGGTTTGGTGCTATTA
>JAOZKX010000462.1 GCA_029935135.1 Desulfocapsa sp. | reverse complement strand
AGTTCTTTTCTGGAAAGCAGACGAAGGGCCTCGGTGACAGACGCCCGACTGACATTTAAGCGACTGGCGATCTCTTTACTGCGGGCAACATGCTTTTCGGTGATAATATGATAAATGGCTTCAATATAGTCTTCAAGACTGGCACTGAGCTGCATTGATTTACTCGACATAATCGCTTACAAGGTAGAGTTGGATGTTTTACAAATTACTTAATGGCTTATTCTGAGAGATTATTCGTTTATTCGGGACTACCCTTTTATCACTTTCGTTAAAGTTACCCATGATTTTACTCACCGTCAAGCCTGTATAAAAATAAAATGTGTATATGTGTGAAATAAGATATGCTTTGTGAATTGAAAATTGCGAATTTAGCCCTTATTGAAAGTCTCCATTTAGATTTTTGTGAGAATAGTGGCGAAAATGGTCTGGTGGTAATGACTGGGGAAACCGGTGCCGGTAAGTCAATAATGTTGCGAGCAATTCATCTCCTTACCGGAGGGAGGGCGTCCAGCGATTGGATCCGCAGTGGAGAGGAAAACTGCGTTGTAGAGGCGTTGTTTGAAGTATCTCCTGACAATGTGTATGTCCAGGAAATTGTGGAGAAACAGGGTGTGGAATGTGATGGTGCTCTGGTTCTTAAAAGAATGGTAAATAGTAAGGGAAGGAGTCGGATGTATATTAATGGCTCTCCTGCCACTGCTAAAATGGCTTCCGTCCTTGCCATGAACCTTCTCAATGTTGCCAGTCAGCATGATCATCAACAACTGTTGCAACAGCACTATCATCTTGATTTTCTCGATACCATGGGTGAAACATGGGAACTGCGTGCTGTCTTTGGCAAGTTATTTGCCAAATGGCAGGAAGCAAAAGAGCAATTGCAGACATTACGCAATCAGGAGCAGGAAAAAGAACAGCGAAAAGATTTTTTGCAATATCAAGTAAAAGAGATTACGGCAGTTGATCCTGTACCTGGTGAAGATGAGCTTCTTGCAAATGAAAAAAAGAAATTGAAAAGTTCAGAAGCACTCATAAAGATTACTCGAAAATCACATGGCTTGCTGTCGGGAACTCTGCTCGACGGATTGACACAGATACGGATGGACATGGTTCAGGTTGCAGAAATGGATAGTGATGCTGAAGAGCTTGCAACAGAACTTGCAGGTTACAGTTTCCAGGCTGAAGATCTGGCGGTAAAGCTGCGTGATTATAGGGACTCGCTGACGACTGATCCCTATCGCCTGGATGAGGTAAATGAGAGATTGAATGAGTTACAGGGGCTGAAAAGGAAATATGGAGCCACGCTTGAGCATGTTATTTCCTACTGCAGAGATGCGGAAGCAGAATTGAAACAAATCAAGAATCTGGACCAGGAACTCACTGAAAAAGAAGGTGAAGTGATAGAGCTTGAAGGGCGACTTATTATTAAAGCGGCGGCACTTTCAAAAAAGAGAAAAAAAACTGCTCAAAATTTGGAGCAGGTAATGAAAACAGAACTTACAACCCTTGCCTTTCATCAGTCAGCTTTGGATGTCCGATTTGCAGAGCATAGCGAGGGAAGCGATACGCTTTCTCAAAACGGTTGGGACCGGGTTGAGTTCTTTTTCTCAGCCAACCCGGGTGAGCCTCCAAGGCCATTGGCAAAAGTTGCATCTGGTGGTGAGTTATCCAGATTGATGCTTGCCTTTAAATGTTTGCTTGCCAAAAAAGATATGGTGGAGACAGTCATCTTTGATGAAGTTGATGCTGGTATCGGTGGTGAGGCAGCAGAGGCTGTGGCTCGAAAGATTCAGGAACTTGCCGGACATCATCAGGTGGTATGTATTACCCATTTACCTCAGATTGCCGCGCGTGGAACGACCCATTTCCTGGTGGAAAAAGGTGTGGCAGGAGGGCGGACGCAATCGAATATTTGTCTATTAGCTGCTGACGACAGAGTGAGCGAAGTCAGTCGAATGCTTGCCGGAGATTCCGTGACAGAGCAGACCAGAGCATGGGCTGAAGAACTCCTGCTGAAAGGGAGGCCAATTCAATGAAAAAGGTAACGGCACTGGCTCTTTTTTCAGGAGGGCTGGATTCCATCCTTGCAGCTCAACTGGTTTCTTCT
>JAOZKX010000461.1 GCA_029935135.1 Desulfocapsa sp. | reverse complement strand
TAAAACCCAATGATCTCTCCGTGCAGCAGCTTAACATTCTCATACAGATCAGGAAGGCGTCGCAATCGTGTTTTCCCCTTCTCAAAGGGCAGGCTGTGATCAAATACCAGCTTCTCGTCAACTCGGAAAATCCTCAGACTGTACAACTGACACTCCTGAAAAAGGTGGAGCGTCTCTTTACGAAGAGAGGCAGTGGCAGCTTCTGGAACCTCTGTTGGGGTATTCTGCAGATAGACGGTGAGAACTTCCCTGTGTTCCGGGAAAGTAGTGTTCAGAAAGCGGGCAAGAAGTCCAATAAAGGGGAAAAAAACAACCACCCCGATAACATTAAAAAGGGTGTGAAAAAGGGCCAGGGCCATAACCGCATTAGTGTCTGTATCAATACACCTGGCAACCAGCCAGGTCAGTGGCTGCAGAGCGACAAAAGCTATCACTCCGGTTAACAGATTAAAAATGAGATGACTTGTACTCACTCGTTTTTTCGACTGGCTTCCACCAATGGCACCAAGGAGGACGGTAACAGTGGTGCCGACATTTGCTCCGATAACCATGGCTATGGAAGTATCAAAATCAATCAAACCACTACTGAGACCGGTGAGAATAATAGCGATGGAAGCTGAACTCGACTGCATCAAAGCAGTGATCAATATACCCAAAAGGAGGTAAAGCCAGGGCCCGTAATCAGCGATGGAGGAGAGGTCAATGTGCTGAGCATAGTTTTCCACGCCAGTTTTCATAAAATCGAGACCTAAAAAAAGAAAACCGAAGCCGAGCAGCAGCCTGCTGCCCTGGAAGAGTTTTGAAGAGGAGCCAAAAACGACATAAATCCCTCCACCGCATGCGATCAGTGGTAAGGCAAAGGCCTCGATTTTCAGTTTAAAACCAAATATGGCAACAATCCAGGAGGTACAGGTGGTACCGATATTGGCACCCATCATCACTCCAATCCCGTTCTCCATAGTCATCACCCCGGCCCCCACAAAGGCGAGAACCATAAGCGATACAGCTGAACTTGATTGAAGAATAGCGGTAATAAAAGTACCACTGCCAATGGAACGCAGGCGTCCGTTGGTATAATAGCGGATCATCTGGCGGAAGGTTCTGCCGGAAAGAGTCTTCACAGCATCTTCCAGGAGAAACATGCCATAGAGGAAGATGGAGAGACCAGCCAGCAATTTCCAGAGATCTAAGGAACCATTCATAGGCACAGGTAAATAAAAACTAAGAGGATTTATAATTGACTTTGGTTTTATACCTGGGCAACTGTCCCGGCACAAAACAGAATAAGAGAAACACTCTCCACTCTATAGTCAGCTTACCTAACAGACTATTATTTTTCAAGGATCAGGAAATATTCTATTGCAAAAAGCATTGAAAGAAATCCAGCTATCCTCGATGCATTACCCACCTGCCGGCTTACTTGAGTAGAAAGGGCAAGACAGAACATCTGAAATCAGTTCGTGCTCTTGGACATCCCATAAAGTATAGTGAAAATGTTGTTACTTTTCCATCCACCCTTCTCCTTGTGTTACACCATCAGACACTGCCAACTGTTATGATCCATATCTCCAATAGTATACATATTCCTGAACAGGACATTGAGATTAAATTTATCAGGGCACAAGGTGCCGGCGGGCAGAATGTCAACAAGGTATCTTCGGCTGTTCATCTCCGTTTTGATATCCGGGCATCATCCCTGCCGGAAGAGCTGAAATTCCGCCTTCTCGCCTCACAGGACCAGCGGCTTAGTAAAGAGGGTGTTCTGGTTTTAAAGGCCCAGCAATATCGCAGTCAGGAAAAAAACAGAGCAGATGCCATCCTGCGCCTGAAAGAATTTATCTCCCGCGCCACCCAGCAACGAAAAAAACGTAAAGCCACCCGCCCCGGAAGAAACGCCAAAAAAAAGCGCATGGACGGGAAAACGAAACGCGGCCAACTCAAAAACACACGAAAAAAAGTCAGCTACTGATCAAGCCTCATTCCCTGACAAAATAAAGAGAGGAAAACAACCAATAAAGCTTGCACTCTCCCTCCACCTTTGGTAATTATTTCTTCCCCTCATAAAGAGCTCACTCAGCATGAGTCTACCACAGGAGGAGATGGT
>JAOZKX010000460.1 GCA_029935135.1 Desulfocapsa sp. | reverse complement strand
GACTGCTCTGATCTTTTTTGTCAAAAAATTATATGCATCAGAATGGGGTCGTATCAAAATAGATGCCCTTATGCTCCGTGCCCCTATCGTTGGACCGTTAACCAGAAAGTCAGCAGTTTCAAAGTTCACCAGAACCCTTAGCACCATGCTCCAGAGTGGTGTCCCCATCCTGGAAGCTCTTCAGGTTGTGGCAAAAACAGCAGGCAACAAAATCATTGAGGCCGCTGTTTTCCGTGTTGCTGACAGCATCGCAGAAGGACGACCCATCGCCGAACCGTTGGAAGAAAGCGGCGTTTTCCCCAATATGGTTGTGCAGATGATTAATGTAGGCGAGTCTGTTGGTGCCCTTGATACTATGCTTGCCAAAATTGCTGACTTTTATGACGGTGAGGTGGATCAGGCAGTAGATAATCTGACAGCCATGATTGAACCACTCATGATGGTTGTCCTGGGCGGTATGATTGGTGGCCTGGTTATTGCCATGTATCTGCCGATCTTTTCCATGGCCGGTGCCGTTGGGTAAAAAGAACATTAGCTATTGACTTTCTCTTGCTGACGCATATCATTAAGGAATAAGTTTTAATAACAATTGCATTTTTTAGTGGAGGTTTTGATTATGACCCTTACAAAGGCTGATTTAGTTCAGCAGGTATACAAAGCACATGGTTCTTTAACAAAGGCTCAGGCTACTGATTCTGTTGAGGCTTTCCTTCGTATCTCCAAGTCTTCTCTTATCGAGGGTACCGACCTTCTCTTAAGTGGTTTTGGGAAATTTAATGTTAAAGATAAAAAATCACGCAGAGGCCGCAACCCTCAAACGGGAGATGAATTAACTCTTGATGCCAGACGTGTGATCACCTTCAAACCTTCAGGTATTTTACGAAACAAGATTAATGAAGCATAGTAAGCATACATAGTTTACCTTATACTTTCTCTACAATGCCCAGACAATTTTCTTAGAAACAGGAACCCTGTCTGGGCATTTTTCTTTGCCAATGTCCACCACCACAATACAACTGCAACAAATTGACCTGTCTGCCATTGATTTATCAGAGAAATGGAACCTTCATCCCTTTCTCCCTGCAGAGCCACCGACAACGCTCACAAACTCAATTGAAGCCATTGGCTTACTGCATCCTGTAATTCTAAAGAAAAAAGGGAAAGCTCGTTTTCAACTTATTTCAGGTCGATATCGGTTTAAGGTATGCTCAACACTTGTTCCCAAAAAAAAGACACTCCCGGCCTTGATACTTGACGACCGGCTTTCACTGAAGCAGGTGCTTCGTATTCTTCTAGAGGAACAATTGCTCTCCTCCCCACTCAGTCCAATGGAATTGGCCTATTTTTTCAGCTATTGCCTTCAGAGTATCTCAATTGACAATGCTGCCGAATATTTTCTACCACTCCTTCAGGAAAAACCTCAATCACACAAAATACAGCAGCTGTTACTCCTTCTAGACTTGGAACCCAAGCTACAAAGAAGTGTGCACCACAACAAAATAGGAGTGAAAACCGCATATGAACTGTTGAAGCTTCCAACTTCAGACAGGGAAACACTGCACAATCTTTTTCATGAATTTGAACTGGGCGGGGGCAAACAGAAAAGGCTGCTGGCATTATGCAGTGAACTGGCGGCAAGAAAAGAAGAAACAATCACTACCCTGCTTACTGGAAAGGAGTATTTCTCAATTTTCGCACACAGAGAGATGAACAAGCCGCAAAAACTTGCCACACTTCTTGCACTCCTGCAAAACAATCTTTTTCCGCAAAGCCTCAGCATGGAAACAAAATTCCAGGATGCCGTCAGACAAATAAAACTCCCGTCAACCTGCTCAGTAGACCATAGTCCAGCATTTGAGAGGGATGAGATCTATCTTACAGTGCGATTCTCAGATTTGTCAGCGCTTGTGAACAACAGCTCTGCAATCAAAAACATTACTGAAAAAAATTAGCAACACCTTGCAAAGGAATCAATCAGGACCAGTCAAACAAATCGCCCTGCACGACCATATCCTCTCCACATCGTCGATAGTGAACATCACGGAGTCGCAAGGCCTGAGACTGGTCTGCAACAGTGAAACCGGACAGCAGCGGCGCACCGTTGGAACCAGC
>JAOZKX010000098.1 GCA_029935135.1 Desulfocapsa sp. | reverse complement strand
GCGAGGAAAATGAACCGGATCATTACAATGGAGTTTATCACTCCGTATGGTATCAGTGGACGGCTTCCAGTGACGATCCCGTAAGGTTTGATACCTATGGCAGTGATTTTGATACGGTCATGGCTGTCTACACCGGTACGGATCTTGCTGCCTTGATCCTGATTGCAAGTAATGATGACAGTAATGGGGTCCAAAGCAGTATTTTGTTTACTCCTGCCAGCGAGACTACATATTATATAGTTGTTGATGGTTATAGTTCATCAAATGTCGGGAATATCTCTTTTAACTGGAGGCTGATAACCTCGCCGGCCAATGATATGTTTGCTAATGCAGAGATATTATCCGGTACTGACGGAACTGTTTCAGAAGTCAATATTTTAGCTACACCCGAGACAAATGAGCCAGATCATTTAAATGGAGTTCACCACTCCATATGGTATCAGTGGACAGCGTCCAGTGACGATGCCGTAAAATTTGATACCTATGGCAGTGATTTTGATACGGTCATGGCTGTCTATACCGGTTCGGATTTTGCTACCTTGATCCTGATTGCCAGTAATGATAACAGCAATGGGAACCAAAGCAGTATTTCGTTTACCCCTGCCAGCGAGACTACATATTATATAGCTGTTGACGGTTATAGTTCATCCGATGTCGGGAATATCTCTTTTAACTGGATGATACCGCCGGCCAATGATATGTTTGCCGATGCACAGGTTTTGCCTGTTACGGATGGTACCGTCTTCGGCAGTAACATCAATGCCACTGTCGAAGACGAGGAACCGGACAACTGGGACAACAGCCCCTCCGTATGGTACAAGTGGACGGCACCCAGTAGCACCCCGATTGAATTTGATACGCACGGGAGTGATTTTAACACCCTCATGAGGATCTATACCGGGAATGCTCTTGTCAATCTTGGTCAGATTAGCGCAAATGATGATGACTGTCTGGCCGGAGGGATTAGTAGTAGGATTGCCTTCACCCCTTCTGCCGGTATGAGCTATTATATTATTATCTACAGTTCTGAATTCTCTGCAAGCGGCAACATACAGTTGAACTGGAGAACCATGTCTACCCCAGCCAATGATATGTTTGCCAATGCCGAACCCCTGATCGGCATTCCCGGAACCGTCTTCAGTAACAACCGTGATGCCTTTCGCGAAGGTGGAGAGCCTGAGCATGCAGTCCAGGAACTCTTTGCTATGCATTCAGTCTGGTACCAATGGACGGCAACCAGCAGCACTCCGGTTATGTTTGATACTTTGGGCAGTGACTTCAATACAGTCATGGCTGTCTATGTCGGTACTATTTTGTACGATGACATGACAGTAACTGCTTCCAACGGTGACGATCCTATGGGAGGCTATCATAGTCGAGTCAGCTTCACACCTGAAACAGGGACGACCTATTTCATAGCCATTGATGGCTATGGTTGTCCAGATGTAGGTAACATCCGCTTGAACTGGAGGTTACTGGAACCACCGTCAAATGACATGTTTACCAATGCTGAACTGCTCTCTGCTGACAACGGCAGTATTTTGGGCAGTACTATCGACGCCACCATTGAAAGGAACGAACCTGATCATGTTAGCACCCCCTACCATTCAGCCTGGTATCAGTGGACATCATCCACCGGCTTGCCTGTTTATTTCGATACCCAGGGCAGTGATTATGATACTGTCATTGCCGTCTATAGCGGTAACTCTCTGGAAAATTTGAGACAGATTGCCAGTAATGATGATGACGGTGTCAGTGTTTTGAGCAGAGTTGATCTGGCTCCTTTTGCAGAAACCACCTATTACATAGCTGTTGATGGATACAGTGCCTCTGATTTCGGCAGCATAACCCTGAATTGGGGAATACCGGCCCCTCCAGAAAACGACCTGTTTGTAAATGCTGAACAGTTAACAGGTTCATCCGGGAGCCTTATCGGTACCACTGTCGGCGCCACTGCTGAATCTGGCGAGCCTTCACCTCTTGGGCCGGCCCATTCGTCCATATGGTATCAGTGGACGGCTGCCAGTGCAAATCCAATTGAATTCAATACCCGTTGGAGCAATGTCGATACAGTACTGGTTGTTTACTCTGGTTCCTCTCTCGATGATCTGGTACAGATTACCCGCAACAATGATGAATATATACAGGGGGAGAGCACTTCTGCCAGTAAGGTTTCATTCAGGCCCATCACTGGGACTACCTATCATATTGCCATTGATCTATACAGTGACAGCAGGCCTGGCAATATAAGCCTGAACTGGCAGGAGGCGAATCCACCTGAAAATGACATGTTTGCCGATGCCCGGCAGCTTGTCGGTTCCAGCGGCACTGTCACCGGGACCACAGTTGATGCCACAGCAGAGACTGCTGAACCTGTATTTCTGGATTGGCCCCACCACTCTGTCTGGTATCAATGGACGACAGCCAGCACGGTCCCAATTGAGTTTGCGACCCAGGGCAGTGACTTTGATACCGTCCTGGCTGTTTACACCGGGAGTGATATTGAGAATCTGACCCGGGTTGCCGGCAATGATGATTACGGCGGCTCTACCAGCAGGGTTTCTTTCACACCTGCAGCCGGTATGACTTATTATATAGCTGTTGATGGTGGTGGGACATCAGATTACGGTAACATCAACTTGAACTGGATGGGCCCGATCCCTCCAACCAATGACATGTTCTCTGCTGCCGCGGTTCTTAGCGGTTCCAGTGGCACAGTCTCAGGAAGCAACATTGATGCCACCGATGAAGTCAACGAGCCGTCCCATATTAATCCGGCGAACTATTCAGTGTGGTATCAATGGACGGCACCCAACGGAGAGCGGGTTCGATTCGACACCTTTGGCAGTGATTTTGACACTATTATAGCCGTCTACACCGGGAACACCCTTGACAGCTTGACGCAGATTGTAAGCAATGATGATTATCCCTATGCTATGGACATGGAGGATCAGGAGAGTGAAGTTTATTTTATACCAGTAAATGGCACCACTTACTATATAGCTATCGATGGGTCGGGAGATGCGGATATCGGCAATATCACTCTGAACTATCAGCCGCGGCCTCTGGGTACATTCCATACCATTTCAGGAACTGTTCGTTTACCAGGTGTCGCAACAGCGCCATCAAATATCAGTCTTACAGTTTTTGCTGGATGGGAAGATGTTTCTGTTACTATCCCGGAAGGTGGCTCTTCCGGGACATATCTGTTGAATATTCCGGACAGTGTATCGACACCACAGACAGTTGGCTACATTGTCTATTCGGGCAGTTGGTACATTAATGATGGATATTATGCATCTACTGGCACCGTACGATATTCGGATGATGCCACATTACTGGCTGCAGATGAGGATCACACCGGAATAGATATAACCCTGTCTGTTTCCGAATCATTTGAAAACAATCTTGCTGGCACTGTTTCCCTTCCATCCGGAACAGCTCCGACAAGTGGGATTGATGTGGATGTAATCGCTGTAAGTGCAAATGGTGAGATTGTCCTGCCGGTTTTCATTCCAGGAGGTGGAAGGTCTACACCATTTTCCATAGCTATTCCCAACCACCCGCCTCTTTTGTGGGAAGTGTATTACTCCCACAGTGGGAGTGATTACTTACCCATTGGGTATTACAGTACATCAGGGACGACATCAAATCCGGACAATTCCACCTTGCTTGCAGGGTGGTATGATCAGACAGATATCAATCTCAAGTTGATCGGGTTGTCAGAAAATAAGTTTTTCTGGCCAATGTTTCTTCCTGTCTTGACAACTATCAATCCAGACAACAACTGAGTGCAATCAACAGCTCAAGAAGCATGTGTCAATTGTAATGGTGATCCCAATGATTTGTATACGCTTATCTGGCATTAAGTTTAGAAAATTCTCATATTCCTTCACATTCTTTATTGCGCTGCTCTCCACTCTTGCCATGCCTGACCTCTTGTGGGCTCTGGAGACTGTTTCCGGATATGTACGTAACGAGTCCGGCTTTGCAGTATCAGGAGCTCTTGTGCAGAGTTCTGAAGGCCCGGCAGATGTAACGGACAGTAATGGATATTTTATGATGGCCCATGAAGCCGGCAGCCCATTTATTTTCACCGCATCAGCTGCCGGATACATCTCCCACCAGTTGACCGGTATAACCATCAATGAAGATGAGTTGTATTCAGTTGATTTTGATCTTTCCGGTTCACCAATCAAAGTTGAAACACTTTATCCAAGTTTGGGCAGGATGGCTTCACCCTTGGAAGATGTGCAGATAACAGGTACTGGTTTTGATGACAGTACCAGGTTGTCAATGTTTCTTGATAGGGGGAACGCCGAAAGTATAATCGGAACATTGTCCATCGATGGATGGTCAGGCAGTGTCGTTGTAGATGGAGAGACACTGTATCTTGCCGGTGGTGGTGACCTGCAGATCGTTGATATCAGTAATCCCCATCAGCCAACCATTATCAGTACATATCAAACTGTGAATACTGTCAAAGACTTGACTGTTGTTGGAGCAACAGTCTACCTGACGGATGGTGCGTATATGGAAAACGGCAACAGCCTCCATATCATTGATGTGAGTGACCCTTCCGAACCGCTGCTGAGCAATCAAGTATATTTTGATCTACCTGATGAGGTAGTTGTAAACGAGCATTTTGCCTATGTTACTACTGGCTGGAAATTGCACATAGTTGACCTCCAGAAACTCTCTGATCCTGATCCTGTTGTTAAAACTGTAAATTTCCCCTGCGATATCGATGCCTTGACAGTATCTGGGGGTGTCGCCTATGTGACAATAGATCCACGGGACTGTGCACCTGATCCTGTCCTGTATACCTATGATATCAGTAACCATGCCCAGCCTGTACCTTTAGGTGAAGTTATATTAAGTGACGAGGCAGGTGAAATAACCGTTGTCGGTAATTTAGCCTATGTCGCATGCACTTCGGCTGGTTTGTTGATATTTGATGTCACCGATCCTGAGCAGCCGAACCTTATCGGCACAATCGATACACCTGGTTCGGCCGTCGGGGTAACCGTTCGTGGAACCACAGCCTATGTTGCAGATTATTCTTACGGACTGCAGATCATCGATGTAAGTGAACCGGCACAGCCTGTTCTGATTGGTTCCGTGGATACCCCTGGTGATGCATTGGGTCTGGCTGTTGTTGACACTATCTGCTACCTGGCCGATGATGATGGTCTTCAGGTCATTGATATCGGCATCCCACAACAAATACCAGCAGGAATTGATCTCGTCAGAACGCCCTGCAGGATCAGGGATCTTGTCATTTCCGACAATACTGCGTTTGTCACAATGGGTAGCTGTGGGCTCCAACTGATAGATATTGATCCACAATCCGATGCCTATCTGGAAATCGATGAACGCGACCATAAGGAAATGTCCTATGCTCTGGAAGTGGCTGTCCAAGATAAAATTGCCTATGTGGTCAATGATATTTTTGGATTTAATATCATTGATGTGGATCCGGAAAGCCAGAACTATATGACATATCTCGATACTCTGGGTACATCTGCTGCTAAAGCAGTGGCTGTTGCTGAAAAAAAAGCATATGTTGTAAATGCTGATCTGCCAGAGGAGAGCAGTTTGCAAATTATGGATCTTGATCCCCTGAGTCCCGGCTATCGCAGGTTTGTTGCAGAAAAAATGATTCCTGGTTATGCAAATGATATCGTGGTAATCGACAACCTGGCCTTTATTGCCAGCGGTAGTGAAGGGGTTCAGGTGGTAGATGTGAGCGACATGAGGCAACCTGACATTGTCGGTATGCTTGATACCCCGGGTAACGCCCAGGGGATAGTTATTGAAGGAAATATTGCCTATGTGGCTGACGGTGACCATGGAATGCAGGTGATAGATATAAGCATCCCTTATCGCCCAGTGCTTATTGGCGCTGTTGATACTCCCGGAATCGCCAGAAGAGTAGCTGTCAACGGTGACAGGGCCTATATTGCGGACAGCGGCAGCGGGATGCATGTTGTTGATATCAGCGATCCTCAGCAGCCGGTTATTACCGGATCTGTCAAGGCGATCTCTTCAACTACCGCAGTTGCCGTTACAGAAGATACTGTTTTCCTGGCAGATTCAAGCCTGATATGTATCCCTCGTCCAGTTGTTACTGACATTACATCGTTTACAGTTAACAGCAGTTCCGAGATCACAGCAACCTTGCCGAGTCCTCAGGTGGCTGGCGATTATACCCTCAGGACTTTTAATCATGATGAGGGTGATGGGTTGGTTGGGGCTGTAACCTTTACCGAGGATATTGACCTGCTCACCTCCAAGGCAATTATTGTTGCTGGAGGAGGTGAGGGTGCCAGTGGTGATATCTGGACCGAGACCAAGGCCTATGCAAATTATGCTTATGACAACCTGATCTACCAGGGCTATCAGGATGAGGATATCTTCTATCTGACCGACGAACCAGGGGCCAGAGGCTGGGACGGTGCTGCCACCAGAGAGAATCTGGAATATGCCATCACCCGCTGGGCAAAAGATGATCCCCAGACCAGTGGGTTGCTCCTCTACCTTGTTGATCACGGAGAAACCCGAACCTTTCAGATCAGAGGAGGCACAGAGCCGCAGGAAGTTACTGCAACTGAAATGGATTCCTGGTTGAACAATCTTCAGGAAAGCATGACCGGCAAGGTTGTGTTTATCTATGACGCCTGTAAATCTGGCAGTTTTGTCTCCATGGCACCTTCAGTTAACTCTGCACCGGGAGTACAGGAGGCAGTGAAGCTGCCCAAGAATAATGTTTCTGATTTCCCACATGTTGTAAAGACGACGGATCTTGTTTCTGTCCCACAACTTAAGATGGACGGGAGTCAGAATTTTCTCTCAGCCATATTTTTCCTGTTACGATCCAAGTCAGAATCGCAAATTCCGGTTCCCGAGATCAGGTATAATCGGGTCGTCATTGCCAGCAGCGAGGCGAGCCATGTCTCCTATTTCCTTGATCCGACCCATTCATTTTCTTATCATTTTTGGTCTGCCCTTTCCGGGAAAACTGGTAATAAGGCCAATCTGTCCACGGCCTTCAGTTGGGCATCCTCTCTGATGTCGTCATACCAGACACCGCAACTGGATGCCAATGGCAACGGAATCCCTAACGAAGAGGATGATTTTACCACCTTGGAGAGTATGGAAGGGACAATCTATTTCCTGC
>JAOZKX010000097.1:5429-7202 GCA_029935135.1 Desulfocapsa sp. | reverse complement strand
AGCTCTGAAAAAAGAAGGGCAGGCTGGCAATCGGAAAATTACCCAGTATACTCGATACGGTACGGTTTTTTTGAGTATTATCCAAGGTACTTTCATTGCCACAGGACTTCAGAGTATGACCGCACCAGGCGGGGAGGCCATTGTTATCAACCCAGGGACGCCTTTTGTCCTGATGACAATGCTTACCCTCACTGCAGGCACATCATTTATTATGTGGCTGGGTGAACAGATGACTGAAAGAGGGATTGGAAACGGTATTTCTCTAATCATCTTTGCAGGAATTGTTGCTCGTGGTCCTTCTGCCCTTGTTAACTCCATACAACTTATCAAGGCAGGGGAAATCACTCTCTTTTTTGTTCCACTTATCATAGCCTTTATGGTCTGTGTTGTTGGTGTTATCGTATTTTTTGAAACATCCCAACGTCGCATACCCATCCAATATGCAAAAAGGGTTGTGGGACGAAAAGTTTACGGTGGACAGAGTTCACATCTGCCGCTGAAAATTAATATCGCAGGTGTTATTCCACCAATCTTTGCCTCATCTATCATGATGTTTCCTGCTACTATAGGAAGCTTTATTCAGATAGAGTGGGTTCAGCAAGTATCTGCAGCTATGTCTCCTGGTACCGTATGGTATTATATGCTCTATGTCGTTATGATTGTATTCTTCTGTTTTTTCTATACAGCAGTGACTTTCAAACCAGATGATGTTGCAGAAAATTTAAAGAAGAATGGCGGTTTTGTCCCGGGAATCAGACCTGGTCGAAAGACTGCAGATTTTATTGATAAAGTACTAACCCGCTTGACAGTAGTAGGCGCTACCTATCTCAGTATAGTATGTGTATTGCCAACGATACTTATGACCAAATTTAACTTGCCTTTTTATTTCGGCGGTACTGCACTACTCATTATTGTAGGTGTTGCCATAGATACAATATCCCAGGTTGAGTCGCATATGGTCATGCGGAATTATGAAGGCTTTATGAAACAGGGAAAAATTAAAGGTAGGAACTAGGTGTGAGTGGGGGTGTGGGAAATCAGGCAGCAAAGCCTATATTGGTCAAAACTGCTGATGAGATCCAACTTATGCTGGAAGCCAATCAGATAGTCGCTGAAACCCTGAGCATGCTTCTTGATGTTGTTGAGCCTGGTATGACCACCTACGAACTCGATCAGATGGCAGAGGATCTTTGTCACCGTCGAAATTGTAGACCTGCATTTAAAGGATATCACGGTTTTCCAGCTTCTCTTTGTGTCTCCATAAATGAAGAGGTAGTGCACGGCATCCCTACGAGAAAGAGAAAACTCAAAAAAGGAGATATTCTTTCTGTTGATTTTGGTGTCTGTCACAAAGGTTTCTTTGGAGATTCTGCAGTGACTATACCAGTTGGCAGGATCAGTAAAGAATGTCATCGGCTTCTGCGTGTTACTGACGAATCTCTTCAACTCGCTATAGCACAGGTTGTTCCAGGAAATCGTATCTCTGACATATCCCGAGCTGTTCAGGAACATGTCGAGAACAATGGATATTCTGTGGTACGCCAGTTTGTTGGTCATGGGATTGGAAACTCCTTGCACGAAGGTCCGGAAATACCAAATTATGTTTCACCAGGCCAAACACCGCGTTTGATTGAAGGTATGGTCATTGCCATCGAGCCGATGGTAAACATTGGTACCCACAAGGTGAAGGTTCTTCGAGATGGCTGGACTGTAATAACTGCAGACAAGAAACATTCTGCCCATTTCGAACACTCTGTCGCGGTAACAGCTGAA
>JAOZKX010000097.1:0-5419 GCA_029935135.1 Desulfocapsa sp. | reverse complement strand
GACCAATGATTTTAAGTAATAGAAAAAACTTTATGAAACAATCGTAAAATAATACTTCACTTTTTAGGGTGAATGTATTATTGTTGTTTCTTTTTCGTTCTGGTAGTTTTTAATTCAGGAGTAAAGTATGGCAAAAGAAGAAGCCATTGAAGTAGAAGGTACCATCGTTGAGCCACTTCCAAACGCAATGTTTCGCGTGGAACTGGACAACGGACATAAAGTTCTGGCACATATTTCAGGAAAAATGCGTATGCATTTTATCAAAATACTGCCTGGTGATCGAGTAACGATAGAACTCTCTCCCTATGATTTGACTAGGGGTCGGGTTACAT
The DNA here is from genome assembly GCA_029935135.1 of Desulfocapsa sp. Lineage (GTDB taxonomy): Bacteria > Desulfobacterota > Desulfobulbia > Desulfobulbales > Desulfocapsaceae > Desulfocapsa. The sequence goes on along the minus strand of JAOZKX010000097.1, from coordinate 5,087 downwards.
TTCGTGCTAAAAATAGTAAAAAGAAAAAATAGAGAGTTATCAAATGAAAGTAAGAGCATCTGTCAAAAAAATGTGTTCTGAGTGTCGCGTTTATAAGCGTAAAGGTGTTGTTCGCGTTGACTGTAAGGTCAAAAAGCATAAACAACGGCAAGGTTAATATTCATATTTTTCGACAGACAGCATATTTCACTGTCATTATTAAGGAGCTGGTACATTGGCACGAATAGCGGGAGTTGATCTCCCAAAAAACAAACACATGGAAATAGCACTTACTTACATCCATGGCATTGGACGCACATCTGCAAAGAAAATCCTTGATAAGGTTGATTTGCCATACACTATGAGTAGTGATGATCTTGATAGTAACGATGTCAGTCGTATCAGGAAAGTCCTCGAGGATGAGTATGTTGTAGAGGGCGACAGAAGGCGTGAAGTATCAATGGATATAAAACGTCTCACTGATCTTGGTACATATCGTGGTCGTCGGCATCGTATGAGACTGCCGTGTCGTGGTCAGAATACCAAAAACAATTCGAGGACCCGTAAAGGTCCTCGTCGTGGTGCGGCAGCTCGTCGTAACTAATTTATAGAAATAGGTGTAAAGATGGCTGGAGCAAAACGAGCAGGATTGCGCTCAAAGAAGAGAGTCAAAAAAAACATTCCTGAAGGAATAGTTTTTATTTACTCTACCTTCAATAACACAATAGTAACAATTTCGGATAAACAGGGAAATGTCGTTTCCTGGTGTTCCGCAGGAGTTCTTGGGTTCAAAGGTTCACGAAAAAGTACACCGTTTGCAGCACAGAATGCCGCAGCTGAGGCTATACAGAAAGCTGAAGATCAAGGCATGCGAAAGGTTGAGGTTCATGTTAAAGGACCAGGGCCTGGTAGAGAAGCAGCCTTGCGTGCACTTATCAATACAAATCTTGATGTCAGTAAGATCATTGATGTGACACCAGTGCCCCATAACGGTTGCAAACCACCGAAACGCCGTCGGGTATAACTTGTCCTGTTCACTCAATTTAATATTACATCATATTCATTATATCACATTAATCGGAGAATGAAGTGGCTAGAAATATAGGCGCTGCCTGCCGTCGTTGCAGACGAGAAAACCTGAAACTGTATCTCAAAGGAGATCGCTGTTATTCAGATAAATGTTCATTTGAAAGAAGAGCATTCGGCCCGGGTCAACATGGACAGGCTCGTTTCAGGAAGGTATCTGATTACGCTATTCAGTTACGTGAAAAACAAAAAGTTAAAAGCATTTACGGAATGCTTGAGGGTCAGTTCAGGCGCTATTTTCACAAAGCAGACCTGCAAAAAGGTGTTACCGGTGAAAATCTTCTTGTTCTGCTTGAGAGAAGACTTGATAACACAATCTTCCGCCTTGGTTTTGCTTCATCAAGAAGTCATGCCCGGCAGGTAGTACGACATAATCATGTTCTGGTTAACGGAAAGAAGGTTAATATTCCTTCATTTCTTGTTTCTACCGGTGATGTTATCACAATCAAAGAAAAAAGCCGTACCAACAGCCACATTATTGAAAGTCTTGAGGCTGTTGCCAGACGAGGTATTCCAACATGGCTTGAGTTGGACAAAGATGCGTTTAAGGCTACGGTTAAAGCGCTGCCTAATCGTGAAGAAATTACCATGCCTATTCAGGAACAACTGATTGTTGAGTTGTATTCCAAATAAGTTATAATTTCAATTGTTAGTGATTAACAACGCAACATTATAGAATAGGAAACTCATGACTGAAACTGCTGAAGAGACACTCCCTATTTATCGCAATTGGCACGAACTCATCCAACCAGGTAATCTTGAGGTAGATGCTGCAAAACATACCGAATTCTACGGTAAATTTGTATGTCAACCATTGGAAAGAGGATTTGCTGCGACCATTGGTAACTCGATGAGACGGATTTTGCTCTCCTCGATTCAGGGTGTAGCGATAACTAGTGTCAAAATAGAAGGAGCTTTACATGAATTTACATCCATGCAGGATGTAAAGGAAGATGTAAGCGAGATTATTCTGAACCTGAAACAGGTTCGTTTGAAATTAAACTCAGAAAATAGTGAAACAGTAATCATCGATAAAAAAGGGCCAGGTGAAATCACTGCTGCCGATATTGGCGGTAATGCCTTTGTCGAGGTAATGAACGGTGAGCAGTTGATCTGCACTCTGACTGGTGATACTGAATTTCATGCTGAACTTACTGTTGAGTGGGGAAAAGGATATCAACCCGCTGAAAAACAGGACAAGGAAAATCTTGATATTGGTCAAATTCCAATAGATTCCATCTTTACTCCTGTTCGACAGATTCAATATTCTGTTTCCAATGCTCGTGTTGGGCAGCAAACAGATTTTGATAAGTTAACGATGGAAGTTGAAACTGATGGAAGTGTCAAACCTGAGAACGCTCTTGCTTATGCTGCTAAAATTCTCAAATCCCAATTGACTGTCTTTATCAATTTTGATGAGCAGGCAGTGGAACCAGAAGTAGCTGAGGAAGATGATAAAGATTCAGAACCATTGAATCCTTACCTTGATAAGCCTGTTGAGGATCTTGAACTATCTGTACGTTCAGCTAATTGTCTGAAAAATGCCGATATAAATTTTATTGGTGAGCTTGCTCAGAAAACTGATCAGGAAATGTTGAAAACAAAGAACTTTGGTAGGAAATCACTTAATGAAATCAAAACACTTCTTACTGATATGGATCTTACGCTTGGTATGAAGTTTGAAACCTGGATCCCGCCTGAGATTGAAGAATCTGAGGAAGTCAAGGAACTATAGGAAAATTGTAGATATAAATTTTATCCTGATAGATAAAATTAAGTAGAGGATAGTATTATGAGACATAGAAAATCAGGTAGAAGACTTGGTCGTACAACTTCACACAGGGAAGCCATGGTACGCAATATGGTCACATCTCTTTTTGAACATGAGCGTATTGTAACTACCACGCCTAAAGCCAAAGAAGTTCGTAGGGTTGCTGATAAGATGATCACCCTTGCTAAGCGTGGCGATTTACATGCCAAGAGACAGGCAATGAGCTTTATTAGAAGTCGTGATGTAGTGGCAAAACTCTTCAATGAAATTCAGGAACAGTTGTCTGATCGCAATGGTGGTTACACTCGTATTATTCAAACGGGACCCCGTCGTGGTGATTGTGCACCAATGGCTATCTTGGAACTGGTAAGTTACAGCGAAGATCTCGGAGAAGAAAGCGATAGCTGAGTTTCATTGTAATTTGATTGTTGAAAGCTGATATGGATTTATTCATATCAGCTTTTTTTTTGCGCCTTTTAAAGAGTGTTACAAAAAAACCATATGAAAACGAGTAAAGAGTTTCCTGAGGGAATGGTACCGTTAGCCAAAAAGGAGAAATTTTCCTTTGAGTGTCATTCTGGTGTTGATTGTTATATGGTTTGTTGCAGGAATGTTGATATGTTTCTGTATCCCTATGATATCCTTCGTCTGAAAAACCATCTGCAGATTACTTCTCAGCTGTTTATAGAAAATTATGTCAGGGTTGTTCAGGGTTCAGCACACCCATATTTTCCATCACTTATGCTTCGTCTGGCTGATGATGGTGAAAAATCATGTCCATTTCTAGGTGAGGAAGGCTGTAATGTCTATCTCGATCGACCTGCTGCCTGTCGTATGTATCCACTTGAGCGAGCCGTGGATCGTGATCCCCAAAAGCGTACACAATCCGATTTTTATTTTATGACTGATCACGACTATTGTCATGGCCACCAAGAGGAAAAATCATTCACTGTAAAAAAGTGGATCCGTGATCAGCGTCTGGATGAGTATAACCTGATGGATGAACTCTGGACAAAAATGGATACTGTTTTTTCTGGCAATCCCTGGGGCGGTGAGGGAAGTGGTGGCTCTAAACAGCAGGTCGCATTCACTGCATGTTATGATATAGATAATTTCCGTATGATGGTTGCCAAGCATTCTCTTCTCAGTCACTTCACCCTTCCCCGTGATCAAAAACGTCGTATCAATGAATCCGATGAAGAACTTTTGAAATTCGCCTATGAATGGCTTAAATATTTTCTTGGTGTCCCCACTTCTCTGATGGTGAAGTGATCTTGGATAGATTTTTCTCTATAGAATTTTCTTTTCCTAATAGCATGTCACATATTGCGTGATAAACACCGGTATGGTATTATTGTATGTTTTAGCAATACTTAATCGTCCTGATTGCATGGTGTGAACAGGACACAATACACACATTCCCCGTATTCCAGTGTTATTGTTCAGTTATACTGACAATAATGAAGGCGGAATGGAGGTCTAACTGGAAGAGGATATTATTATGGCAGGTTCATCAGTAAAAGCAATGTTACAGGCAGGTCTTCATTTTGGTCACCAGACACGTCGTTGGAATCCTAAGATGAAACCATATATCTATGGCCCTCGTAACGGTATTTATATTATCAATCTCGATCTTAGTAAGCGCATGTTTGATACTGCATGCGAATTTGTCACTGATTCTGTTGCAAAAGAAGGCAGTGTACTTTTTGTTGGTACCAAACGCCAGGCTCAGTCAATCATCAAGGAAGAGGCCAAGCGCTGTGGAATGTATTATGTAGATCATCGCTGGCTCGGTGGTATGCTTACCAACTTTCAGACCATTAAAAACTCCATTGAGCGTCTCAAACTGATTGAGTCCATGCAGGAAGATGGATCCATTAATCGTTTTCCAAAAAAAGAAATACTGTTGATGGAAAAAGAGAGAATCAAGCTGGAAAGAAATGTCGGTGGCATCAAAAATATGCGTAAACTTCCCACCGTTATTTTTGTTGTTGATCCCAAAAAAGAAAGCATTGCTGTTGCAGAAGCACAAAAATTAAATATTCCCCTTGTTGTGCTTGCTGATACAAACTGTGATCCCGATGGCATTGAGTATCTTGTTCCTGGTAATGATGATGCAATTCGTTCTATCCGTCTTATTAGTGGTCAGGTGGCTGAGGCTGTACTTGCCGGCCAGGCACATCTTGATGGTGATGATGCTTCTGATGAGGCAATGCTTGCTGCCATGGGCGATGCTGGTGCAGAACAGGTT
>JAOZKX010000096.1 GCA_029935135.1 Desulfocapsa sp. | reverse complement strand
AAACTTTTCACAGCACTATTGACAAACAAATATTCAAAACCATCACATGTGGAGTGTGGAATGATTTTTCCTCAAAGCGACGGTAAGATTAATAAGATTTTTTTACTGATGTCGGCAATATTCTGTCTATTCCTGTTCTCCATTGGAACAGAGACTGCTTTTGCTGCTGCTGATATCCAGCCGGTATCCTTTGATGATGATCCGGATCCGGTTCCAGCCTTCGGCACTATCTTCTATACCGTCGTAATGCAAAATAATGATCTGGCAAACCCTACCACAAATCCGAAGCTGGAGCTCACCGTTCCAGCCGGATTCCAGTTTATCACTTCCAGTGATCTCGTGCACTGTAGTTATAGTGGTGCTGTGCCAAGTACTGGTGCTGATGATGATAAAGTAATCTGTGAAGGTTGGCCTCTTTTGGAACTGACACATTATACCCTCGTCTTTGAAATGATTGCTTCTGCTGTACCTGGTACTCACGAGATAACAGCAACTACAACGGCAGACAATGACAGCAATCCAAGTAATAATGAGGAATCGATCAATACAGATGTTGTTGAAAGTGCGGATCTGGAGCTGGTTACTAAATCAGGAAGCCCTGATCCGGTGGCCGCAGGTGGGATTGTTACCTACAGGTTTGAAGTGAAAAATAATGGCCCTTTTATCGCAGACAACCTTGTTCTGACAGATGATTTGCCCCCAGGTCTCAGCTTTTTTGCAGATGATGCGGAGACACCGACAGATCAGGATGGCGACTGGGACTGTTCCGCAGTTGGACAGGATGTAACCTGCAATGCTGTTGATCTTCCTGTTGACGCAGTAATTTCCTCTGTTTTTTATTTTCGGGTCAAGGTGACCAGGGCAACAACGGGGGCAATAACCAATGCTGCTTCTGTTAGTTCGGCTACTCCGGACCAGAATCCGGACAATAACTCAACCACCGACGATCTTGAGATTCTTGAAGGGACTGATATGTCCATTGGCAAGGTGGTAGGCACCGATCCTGTTATAGGTGGGCAGCCTGTTCAGTTCACCCTTACCGCTAGAAATGAAGGGCCGATGAGTGCTGCAGCTGTAGAGGTGGTTGATACGCTGCCCACTGGTTATACTGATATTTCTGCCACATCTGTTCCTGCCGGTTGGGATTGCAGTACAGTGGTGGGAACGGTGATGACCTGCAGTGGTCCTGATATGGTTGCTGGGGAAAGTGCTGTTATCGTGATTACCGCTACTCCTCCAGAGATTACCAGTCCTCCTTGCCCTGCAGAGGAAGTTCTGCACCAGAACAGTGCCCAGGTATCCACTGCAACCACAGATCCAATCACTGCAAACGACAATGTTACTATCAACTATACGGTCAGTCCCAATACTGCCGATCTTTCCCTGAATAAGACAAAATCTCCGAACCCGGTTGCCCAGGGTGAAGATATTACATCGACCATAACGGTCACTAATCACGGTCCCCTCCCTGCAGATCCGGTACAGGTGGTTGATACTTTAAGTCCCTATGAGACATTTGTCAGTTACAGTGGTACTGACTGGAACTGCGTGCACGATGGAACAAATCCTGGAGGTGTTGTCACCTGCAGCTATACGAATGTGCCTCCCCTTGCTGCGAATACAAATGCACCAACACTTACCATCATCACCAATGCCACCGGTGACGGTGATCCTGATACCGTTGATACCCTGACCAACAATGCCTGTGTGGATGATGTAAATGATGCCCTGCCATGTAACAACTGCAATAACGGTTCGGTGATTTCCACCCATGAGCATGCTGATCTGGTGGTCGCTAAAAGCAGTAGTGATGATCTTATCGATGTCTCTGAAGATTCTTTTACTTACAGTGTGGCCGTGCGTAACGACGGCCCGCAGACTGCAGAAGCGGTTGACTTCAGGGATACCATTCCCCAATATGTTGCTGCTGGTCCTGGTGGACGCCCGGAAACTCTGATCACAGCCATGACAGATCAGGGAAGTTGTACTGTCTCCAATGCTCTGGTCCATTGTGACCTGCTTGATATTAATAATGGCAGTACAGTCACTGTAACCATTACGGTGGGCCGTCCCATGCAGGATGGAACGCTGACCAATACCGCCAGTGCCTATTCAACACTCACCGGTGATCCGGATCTTTCAAACAATGAGGACAGTGTCGATGTAACCGTTGTCCCTATGACAGATATTGAAGTAACAGATAAATCAGTCACCTACAGTGAGCAGCCCAATCCCATTTTGGCAGGAACCATTGCAACCTACACCATCCAGGTGCGTAACAATGGTCCTTCCACCGCTGAGAATGTACTTGTCGCTGATGTTTTTACAGGAGAAGTCTTTGACTATATCGATTCCAGTGTTGCCGGCGGAGGGAGTTGTGTTTTTGATGATACTATCCCACCGGGAACTTTGACCTGCGATCTGTTGCACATGAATGCATCCACCACCAAATCTATTACTGTGCGCATCCGCCCTGATCATACAGCTACTGTTTCCGGGGATTGGCAGATAGACAACATTGCCACTGTAAGTATGAGCACAGTAGATTCCAACCCGGCAAATAATTTCCAGTCAGTGCAGTTACCTATAGCACTGGGAGAGGCTGACATTGCCGTGGAAAAAAAGGAATCGCCAGATTTTCAGGAGCCCATTCGTTACCAAAACAGCGGCACCTATTATCTTGTTTATCAGATAGAGGTTTCCAATCGTGGACCGTCTCTTGCTACCGGGGTGGAATTTATAGATAATGTAACTTCCGTTAATCCTCTGCAGAATCCAGCCCAGCGTCTCCTCTTTGTCCGTGATACAGGCAATGCAGATGGGAGTGCAGACGGCATGAGCCTCTGCACTCCACCGGTTCCCAATTCATTTCCCGTTGATGGCACAGCACAAAATATCCTCTGTGAATTATCCAGAGACCCAGCCCGCCCTGATGGTGAACTGGAGTCAGGGGAAGACTATCTCAGATATCTGGTTTTTGAGATACTGACTGCACCGGATCCAATCACCGGTGATTCTTATTTCGATCTGTTAACAGCCACAGCCAATGAGACAGATTTGAATCTTGCCAATAACAGTGAAGGTGAGAACACCACGGTCCGGACAATTGTTGATCTGGAGCTCATTAAAGATGGACCTGCCTGCGCTAGCCCTGTTGAGGTTGAGGAGTATTTTGATCTCACCTTGACGGTGATCAATCATGGCCCGGGGACCAGTCCTGAAACTACGGTCACCGATTCTCTGCCATCAGGTATGGTGCTGACAGCGACACCCTTTGCAGCTGCTCCACCTGCCGGAATTACCGTCACCTGTACTGGTGCTGCAGACGGTACAGATTTCGTCTGTGAAGTCGAATCAGATCCGCCCGCCAATATAAATGCCCTGGTGCCGGATGCAGGGGTGAGTATTGTCATTACTGTGCCGGTCAAACTGACAAGTTATCCCACAGACGGAAAAATCGTTAACAGCGCCACGGTAACTGGGCTGGGCCCGGAACCTTTGCTGGATACAACTCATCTTAACACAGATGATCATGAGGTTTGTGTTCATCGGCCTGCTACTCTAGGGGATCGTGTGTGGATGGATGCTGATGCAAATGGTGTTCAGGATGCCAGTGAAGACGGTATTGATGGAATTACTGTCAATCTTCTGGACAGCAGCGGAAACCCTGTACTGGATCCTGCCGGTCAGGCAATGTCCACGACCACCGATGGCAGTGGAAACTATCTCTTTACCATCAACCACGCCGCTGATTATATCGTGGAATTTATCAGACCAGACATTTCCTATCTCTCAACACCGCAGAATGCAGGGGGAGACGATAGTGTAGACAGTGATGCGGCCGGTAACGGGCAAACGGGATTGATTCCTGTGGCCTATGATGAAAATCTGACGGTTGATGCTGGATTTTATCAGCTGGTAAGTCTTGGGGACCGTATCTGGAAAGACAATAATGCCAACGGTATATTGAGCAGCGATGAACCGGGAATCCCCGGAACGGTTGTTACCTTGTACAGTGCCGGTGCCGACACACTCTTCTGGACTGCCGATGATGTCCAGGAAGGAGTTACGACCAGCGGCGCCACAGGCGATTATCTCTTTGCTGACCTGGAACCGGGTGATTACGCAGTGGAGATCACTCCGCCGGTATGGATGGGTTATCTGCCCAGTCCGGTGCAGGTTGCGGATCCCGAAAACAATGTGAACAATGATTCGAATATCGAGAGCTCTCCGTCATTGGGAGTGTATCGCAGCGGTATTGTTACCCTTGCCTCAACCACAGAGCCCGTAAATGATGGTGACAGTGATCATAATACCAATCTGAGTCTGGATTTTGGGCTGATGCTGCCGGGCAGCATCGGGAACTTCATCTGGCTGGATGAAAACTCAGACGGCATTCAGGATGCCGGGGAACCCGGTCTTGCCAATATCATGGTCCAATTGAAGGACAGCACAGGTGCAGACCTGATTACTACCGTCACTGATGCCCATGGCGGCTACCTTTTTTCCGGACTGACCCCGGGGGACTATTTTATTGAAGTGGTTTCCGCAAGTCTGCCCACGGGGTTGAGCCAAACCACCACACATACCAACCAAACGACTGATTTTGGTAATCAGAATCAAGCTGGTAACGGATACAGGGTTATCGCCAGGGAAAACCTGACAGCTGATTTTGGTTATAACTGGAGTCCCTCTTCTGATGTGACTGGAGGAACGAATAACGGTGCAATCGGTGACCGTATCTGGATTGACGGTGATGGCGATGGGATGCAGGATGCTGCCGAAGCAGGCGTATCAGGTGCTGAAGTCACCCTGTACAGTGCCGGGCCTGATGCTCTATTCTGGACAGCTGATGATGTGACAGTGGCAGTAACAACTACTGGACCCACTGGCAACTATATCTTTGATAATCTGGCAGCCGGTGCATATGCGGTGGAGCTGAGTGATGACACTGTCGCCAGTCACACTATCTTGAATGCAACCCTTTACAGCCAGAGTGGTGATCCTGATCATTTCGCAGCCCTTGCCGCTGCAGCACCAGCAGGTACAGCAGGTGATCATCGTTCTACCCTTCCTGTGATCCTTGCCCCGGGTGATACCTTTGTGAATGTTGATTTTGGCTATCATCCTGAGGCTGCAGTTTTGTACACTATTGGCAGCACTGTCTGGCTGAATAATAACAGTGATACAGTGATTGATGGAAATGAAAGTGGAATTCCTGGAGTAACCATTGGCCTGCAGGATGCCACAGGTGCTTTTATTGCAACCACCACCAGCGCAGCGGACGGCAGCTATCTTTTTAGTGACCTGCCCGATGGGAACTACACTGTTGTGATCGCTGATTCCAACAATATACTGGATACACTGCATATCAGTTATGACGAAGATGATGCTCTTGTCAGTCCAGATGGACAAAGTGGTGTTATTCTGGCAGGAGCCGATGAGACTGCTGTCAATTTCGGCTACACCCCTGCAAGCCCGGCGAATGGCAACGGCATAATTGGAGATACCATCTTTCTTGATCGTGATAACAGTGGAGCTGTAGAGAGTGGCGAGGGGATGGAGGGCGTCCGTGTCATTCTGAAAGATAACAGCGGCACTATTATTGCCACCACCGAGAGCGATAGGAATGGTCACTATATATTTATTGGTCTGGCCGATGGAAGCTACGATATAGAAGTTGACAGCACAACTCTGCCATCTGCTTTAACAAACAGTCTAGATCCGGATGGTGGTGGAGATTTAACCGCCAGTGTGACTCTGGCCGGTGATTTTGATCTGGATCAGGATTTTGGTTTTGTGGCCACGACTGCCGGTTCCATAGGTGATTTTATCTGGACAGATACCAATGCAGACGGTGTTTATCAGGCTGATGGTCTGGATAACACAGCAGCCACTGCTGATGATGAAACGGCCCTTGCCGGAATCACAATGGAACTGTATTCCGATGCGAATAACAACAATCTGGTTGATGCGGGTGAACCGCTCCTTGGCTCTACAGTAACTGCAGCAGACGGCAGCTATCTCTTTAGTAATCTGCCTGCCGGGTCTTACAATATCAAGGTGAGTGAAGAGAACAATATCCTTGAAGGCTATTGGCATTCCAGGGGAACAGACAACAGCAATAATAACTCTCAGGCAGATTATTATTCTCTGGATCTGAGTAGTGGTGCAAATATACTGAGAGCTGATTTTGGCTACTATGTCAAACCCGGTTCCATTGGTGACCGTGTCTGGCTGGATGAAGCGGCCTACGACGGTCTCTATCAGGGAACAGATACTGCCATTGCCGGGGTGTCAGTGTATCTCGATATCAACTATCCCGATAACAGCACCACAACTGTGCTGGCCGTGACTGATGTTGATGGACATTATCTCTTCCCCAATCTCCTTCTTGATGAAAATCATAATGGAGTGGGCGGCGGAGAGCCGTATCACTCTGTTTGGCTGGATTCCCGTACCATCCCCGCAAATTACAGCAACATCTATATCCGTTACGGGGCAAATACTGATACAACAACGGTTGGCGGAGCTGCAGCAGACGATGAAGAACTTGATGCCGGTAGTGATCAACCAACCGCTGAACCAGCCTATCCTCCCATGGGAAGCCAGGATATGACAAACGATTTTGCCTATTTTATCCCCAGTTCCATCGGAAGTTTTGTCTGGGATGATACAAACGCCAACGGCATTCAGGATGGTGGTGAATTTGGGCGTCAGGGTGTCAGTGTTCACCTTCTTGATGAGTTTGGCGTTCCTGTGGAGGATCCGAATCTTCCTGGAACTGCTTATGTTATACCCACAGGTTCCGGTGGTGAATACCTCTTTAGCGATCTGTTTCCGGGAACCTATCAGGTACAGTTTGTTTTGCCGGCAGGGAACAGCTTTACCAGCCGGGATAGCGGTATGGATGATATGGTTGATTCAGATCCCGATACAGCAACAGGTATAGCAGTGGTTGTCCTGGGGGTATCTGAAGATAATGATACCATTGACGCCGGACTCATTGGTCCGGCAATTAATATTGAAAAATCAACGAACGGTGTTGATGCTGATATTCCTCCAGGTGTTTCCCTGAATGTGGGAGATCCTGTAAACTGGAGTTATGTCGTCAGTAATACAGGAAGTGTGGCATTGACGCAGGTTAGTGTTACTGACGACCAGAGTGTGGCAGTTGCCTGTCCGCAGGATACGCTCAATGTTGCTGAA
>JAOZKX010000459.1 GCA_029935135.1 Desulfocapsa sp. | reverse complement strand
ATGGGTCAGATCCCAGAAGAAAGGCTCAAGAGCCTCAGTACGACAACCAAGAAGAATGATATCACCAGTGGAGCCATGCATATTGGTCATACCGGAACCATGTTTGTCCCAGAGAGCCATCAACGCCCGAAGATTCTCAGTGGAGTAGTACTTAGATGCTGGCTGATTAACACGAACGGTGTGAAAGTGCTCAACGCCGGGAAACTGCTTAGGAACGTCAGAATAACGACCAACAATACCACCACCATATCCAAAAACACCAACGATTCCGCCGTGTTTCCAATGGGTGATTCTATCTTTGTAAGACAGCTCGACCTGACCAAGAATATCCCAACAATCCGGATTTTTCTCTGCCTGACGCTTGATGTCGGTAACGAAGCTCGGCCATGGGCCTTTTTCAAGCTCGTCCAACAGGGGTGTATCATGCTTTGCCATGAATTTTCCTCCTTAAAATTACTGTTATACTTCAACCTTTACCAGAATATACGCATCAAAAGCACTGCTTCAAAAACCGAAGAGAGAAGAGAGTATCTACCCAACCTCGCGTCATCCGGCTTTTCACATTTGCCAATGACAAAAACTACTTAATATGAAACGTACACTATTGAATAGTCATTCAGCGTGGGAGAATATCTCCGAACGTGACCTTTGTCAACAAAAAACGAAACAGAATACTCTGAAAACTGAATGATTATTCAGTTTTTTTCAATCACCCTTCACTCCTTCATTCCCGCAGCCTTTAAAAATGCGGAAGTCATTTGCTTTCCATCTTCATTATTGACCATTGCGGAAAGGATTTCAGCGGCAAGAACTTTCCCCAACTGCACCCCCTCCTGATCAAAAGAATTCACATCCCAGCAGAAGCCCTGAAAGACAATTTTTGCCTCGTAGATTGCCAGAAGGGCCCCCATACTTTTAGGGGTCAGTCGCCCTCCCATAAGAAGTGTATTCGGACGATTTCCAGGAAAGTATCTATTGGGGTTTCCATCCTCTTTGCCAACAGCCAGCGCTAGTGACTGGGCCAACAGATTGGCCACCAGTTTCTGCTGAGAGGTCGAACCCTGCAGGAGAATATCTTTTTGATACTGACTCTTTCTAAAACCGATAAATTCAATGGCCACAGCTTCTGTGCCCTGGTGCAGCAACTGATAAAAAGCATGCTGCCCATTGGTACCTGGTTCCCCCCAGACCACAGGCCCAGTGCTCCCCTTAACCCTATCTCCGTTCCGACAAATGGACTTGCCGTTTGACTCCATATCACACTGCTGCAAATGTGCAGCAAAACGGTGCAGGGCCTGACTGTAGGGCAAAACTGCCACAGAAGGCATCTCCAGAAAATTGTGATTCCAAACTCCCAGCAATGCCAGGAGCAGGGGCAGGTTTTTTTCCACAAGCCTCTCTTCTGCAGCTTCATCGACCAGAGCCGCCCCCTGGAGGAATTCCTCCATCTGCTCATAGCCAAGGGCAAAACCCAGCATAACTGTGCCCACCACTGAAGTGGAGCTGAACCGTCCGCCGATATAGTCATACATATAAAATGATCGCAGATAACGATCCGGGTTATCCATGGGACTGGACTCTCCGGTTACCGCCAGGCAATGTCTGGCAGGATCAAGCCCAGCATCAGCCAATGCCTTTCGTACCAGCGTTTCATTACTCAGTGTTTCAAGGGTCGTTCCACTTTTGGAAACAACCGAGACCAGCGTTCGGGATAGATCCAGGCCAGTTAAGACATCGGCGGCATCATCCGGATCAACATTAGCGATAAAATAGACATTCCTTCCTTCTATTCTGTATGAGCGTAGAGCTTCGTAGATAGAACGGGGCCCCAGGTCCGATCCTCCGATACCCACATGAACAAGATTGACAAATGTCTCACCACGCGCATTGCAGACGGTCCCATTCTTCACTTGCAGAAGAAAGTTTTTCAGTTTTGCCAGTTCTTTTTTTCCCTGCTCTGTGGCTTCCCGGTTCGCAGGATCTTTGTTCAGGATATCACGGCAACTGGTATGGAGGACCTGTCGCTCTTCCGAAGAATAGCCGTCAATTCGATTGATCACAGCACCCCGGCGCATCTGTTTAAACTGTTCCACCAGCTCACACTCGTCGGCCAGGGACTGAAAGAGG
>JAOZKX010000095.1 GCA_029935135.1 Desulfocapsa sp. | reverse complement strand
CAACTGTTTTTCCATACAGTTGCTCAATATCATTAATCTCAGGAGCATTTCTGCCAACAACCCAATGGTTTCTGTAAAAGTGGTAGGGCTCTGAAAACAATCCCTTTGTTTTACGTTCCGGAGTCTGATTCAGTGAGTGGAGTAAATCAAGCTCACCTCTATTAAACATACTTTGGAGCTGGCTCCAGCTATATCCGTTAACATACGACACCGAAATGCCAATACGCTCAGCCAGCATATCGAGTAAATCTATGGAATATCCCTGTGGCTGTTTACCGATGGCGAAGTCATAGGGAGGGTAATCCATCTCATTGCTCACTTTTAGAAGGGGATGTCTTAATATAAACTCCTGCTCTTCTTGAGTGAGATCAATGGTGATAGTGTTTTTACCAGACAAACCAAACCATTTTGATTTAATTCTGCTCATTTCCGATTTACTTATTGCCGCCATGCCCTTGTTGATGATGGACAAAAGTTCGGGCCAGTCTTTGCGTACACCTATCCGCCAATCTCCACTGCCGGTTTCCAGCATTTCAACAGGTCGAAAATCAAGGCCTATCAGCCCCTCTTCTTTAATGGTATACCCAGCCATTTGAAGACTTTCGTAGGCCGCATCACACTCATCAAACAATACGCTTCTGAGAACTTCTCTGGTTGTATCATATTCAATAAATTCTATGGGAATATTCAGTTTGCTTATATATTCAATGTGTTTCGTCCCTTTGAGCACGGCAAGTCTCTTGCCTGATAAACCATCAATGGACACGATATTACTATCAGAAGGGACAATCAGCGCATAGGTTGATTGTATGTAGGATTCTGTGAATGAAGCGTATGCCTTTCGTTCTTTTGTATCCAGACAGGTGTGAATAACATCAAGTTTTTTATCTTGTATATTCTCCAGAATCTGCGTCCAGGTGTATCCGTTGGTAAAACTGAAATTTAAACCGGTTTTCTGGCCTATCAACTTGAGATAGTCTATGGAAAACCCCATAGGGTTACCAGATTCAGAGAAGTCATATGGTGGATAGTCATCCTCGTTCTGTACCCGGATGACAGGATGGCTGGCAAGAAAGCTTCGTTCTGCTTCTGTCAATAAAACTGTATCTTGTGCTTGTGTACGAGAGTTGTTGCCGATCCAGTTACTTTTCAGAACTTCCATTTCCTCTGTGGATACAGTTGCAATGGTTTTTTGCAATATCTGGTGAAGCAGCGGCCAATCCTTGCGAACTCCAACGTGCATCTCAGTTGTAGACTTATCAGCCATGTCAGGATGTATATAACTCCTGAGCTGGATATTTATAATCTGATTCTCCCTCGCAGTATAATAAAACAACAATGGATTACCGATAATGGCATCCAGCTTTCCTGTCGCAAGGAGTGTGACAAGGTCGGAGGTATTGTCGTGTTCGATCAGCTTAATACCAGGGATCTGTTTACGAATCGCAGAAATACTCCCATGATCTGTCTGGATACCGACTTGTTTGCCAAGAAGATCCGTCACATTGGGAATATTCTTGCTATTGGTACTGGTAAAAATCCCCAACTTTCCTTTATAATACGGGGTGGTGAACAAGGTATAGGGTTCACGTCCTTTATTTTTGTAAAGAACCGGTATGATGTCGATCTGTTTTTCTCTAAACAGTGAAAGTAACTCTGACCATGAATAATCATTAACAAATTCGATTTCGAAACCTGCCTTGCTTGCCAGCAGTTTAATATAGTCAATGCAGAATCCTTTTGGATTGCCAAATTCGTTAAAATCAAAAGGCGGCCAATCCATCTCATTGGCAACACGAACGACAGGGTGGGCGCTAAGGAAATTTGCTTCTTGCGTTGTGAGGGGCACACTCTGTATGTGCTCATCTTTTGCATAGCTGCTTGATACGAAAACAGTCAACAACACTACCATCAGGTAAAATATTTTTGTCATAACAGATTGATCCTATACTTTTTCAAGAACAATAATACTTGGATGAAATGCTGTGTCTTTGCTATGCTTTGGGTTTCAAGAGTATGAAAAGGTTAAAGCTATATCTTTCTTCCCTATATCGTTTCACTTATTTTATCACACCAGAAAAAGTTAGTACAGAAAATGGGAAGACATATTGGAAAAGACCCAGTGATAAAGATAATCATTGAAGAAAGGATGTGCCCATAACGCTCTGGCTGGAGCGCAGCTGGCGGGTGAGTTACCCTGATGTGGTTTTTTCTTTTACAACACTGGAATCAGCACTAATCACCCTTGGCGACCCGTATGGAGGTGTTTGTTTTATCGGCAGCCTGCTACAACATTTTCCCCTATGATGCAGATGCCCTGCTACTTTCAGTCCTTCCGTTCACCAGAGGTTATTTCATTATGGTTGCATCAGCGCCTGCCATCCGATATGATTATAGTATGTTGTTTTCCCCCAACATCAGGAGCTACGAATGAACAAACGAACTATTCTTTCTTTGCACCTTCTATTCATCTGCTTTCTTCTTATTTTCCCTTGTAATCTATATGCTTTTGGCGAGGTTAGTGTCTCCTTTACCGGATTGGATCGCCTTCATATTTCCTACAGTGTACAGCCAACCAACTGGGGAGTTTTGTACCCGGAGATGGACAGGACAACCACAGATATCGTTTTGGTACAATACAGAGAAGGTGCAGAAACTACCATCGCTTCAGGATCCAATGGAATCCAGGGAGCACACCAGGTGACTGGTATGGGAACAGATGCATTTCGATATGTCGTCACTGAATATTATCGTACCCAGGAGGCCGGCGGCGGTGAGACAGAAGGAAGTACAGTTCGGGGCGAAACCGAGGTGCTGTATGCTACACGGGAAATTAGCGGAACTTTGCTTTTTAATGAAAGTATTGATGGAGGCGGAGCTTCCGATACCACCCTGAGGGATATCACTATTCTCTCCGGAAACACGCTTACCCTGAGTAATATGAATCCAAACTCAGCAAACGCTCTCATTCAAGCTGATGGAGATGTCACCATAGATGGATGCACAAATTTGAGTGTTCTTATATATGTAGCTGAAGGGAGCCAAGTAATCATCCTTAACAACACTACTTTTAAAGGATTTTCTCTCAGCGGACCAGGGCAGGCCTCCATCGGAAACAGCACATTTCTTAAAGGCTACACCCCCTCTTTTGGTCTCGACAACATTGGGCTCACTCCCATTGACAATTTGAGTATTCAAGACTCCACTTTTCTCGATGGTGCGAATTTTGTTATTGGCAACTTGGGCATTATCAATGGTTGTGATTTTCTCAGGGGTACGGTGAAAATAGTCCCCACCACTGCTTCATTAAGCATTATAAATAATGTTTTTGCTGATCTTCTCATACTTGAACCGTTTGGCACAACACCCCCTCCCCCCAGCATCACAGGCAATAGTTTCCTGGGGGAACAGACGATCACCTCATCGCAAACTTTTCCACTGGCCGGAAACTATTGGGGAGGGGCAAACGGGCCCCGAAATATGTCCTATAACGACGGACGAAAAAGCTGGCTGAGTCAATGGGGCAGCTTCTGCCAACCCTTTACTGGAGATGAGGGCGTCCTGAGTAGCGGTTCTTTTCATGCTACAAATGCCCCTGAGGTTTCACCACCGCCTCCTCCGAAAGTATGGGTTGAGGGCTATAGTATTGGCCAAAACACTTTAAGTTACAACCCCATGGCCGCTCCATATGGCACAGCCAATGTTATGGGGCGTAAAGGACGGGATACTTTATTGTCCTATGATATCCGTACTAATGTTGCCAGCCTGACGGGCGTAGAATTCTGGATTACCGTGGACGGGCAGCGTGTGGATCCCATTAATAGCGGATTTGTTGCCAAAAGGGATTATGGCATAATTCCTTTTTTCAAAAATATTGATCGAACACTTAACTTTTTATTACCAGCCAATATAACTGCAAGCGATGCCTTGGAACTCGAAGTGATATTGTCTATGGATTTGACAGGTGCCGGCTCTTTTGACAGCGATGTGGGGCCCTCCAGTATGATGACTTTCTTTTTCGCCTTGTCTCCAGCGCCTGCCAGGCCTCTGCGTCTTGGCGTATTATCTGTGGATGTAAACATTTCAGGCTGGCATGGGCTTCCTGCACCATCTGCTGTAAGTGAACTAAACAAGACCCTTAGAGAGGAAATTCCGGCCATGTTTCCACTAAGCAGTTCGGAATTAGAAATTTTTGATATGGGCACTTATCGATTTGATGGCAGTCTGTACAATCTCCACTTTGATGACTGGCTAAAATTCGCCCCTCTTTTTGAATTGACATCAACCCTGGATATTTTTCTACAAGAATATAATGCTTCTGTCTCGGAAGACAAAAAGATTGATTACCTTATTGGCAGTCTGCGTCAGGGTGCACTGGGTACAAATAACACTGGACTAAACTATTGGATCATGCCTCAAATTATTCTTATGGATGAAAGTGATCCTGGTGCCGTCATTCATGAACTTGGACATACCATCGGTGGACTAAGTCGAATTTTTGAACAGTATGATCTCGATGATAATGCAGATCGATATGGCACTTATACTGTTGCAGGCTTTGGCCATGTATTACAGGGAGTGACAGCCTTTGACCCTGAAACAGGCGCAACACAACAACACTTCCCCATAGCCCCAGGTTATAATGCTGCATACAATACATATGATATTATGGGTAATGCTTCAAACAATCACTGGATAATACCTAATACCTTGTTCTATGTGAGCCAGGGTCTTAAGAATTTACTCGGGGAAAAAACAACGAAAACCAAGTCTATTGGCACTTTCATGGAGGAGGCTCCTCCTCAGGAAGTGCAAAGTGGCAGTCAGCGCATTATTGTGACAGGAAGCCTGCAGCTGATAGATATCGGATATGTCATGATTCCGGGCTCTATTTCCTGTCGGCGGGTTGACGCAACCATGGGTACCATCACAGGAGAGGCGTTCCTCTTATTACCAGGGTCTATTGACTATTGGGATAATGCAAAATTCATAGCATATGATGCCTATGGTGCTGAAGTCTATTCCGCTCAATGTCGCCGTAGGGATAATCATGACAATCCATCTTCCTGGGTACAGACCTTCGATGTTCCAATAAGTGCCGTTCGATACGAAATTCGTGAAGGAAGTGGTGAGGGACACTACGGACCTTATGAAAACTTAGTCTTCAGTCAGACGATAGGCCCTGAATTTACGACAGATTTTAGTGGGCCAGTATCAGGAACTCAATTAGGTGAAAATCTTACACTGAACTGGAGTGTTTCCAGCGCTGCCACAAAGACGACTGGTGAGACCAACCTTTTGAATGGTTTATCTACAGTTCCACCTGAAATCCAAAAGACTACATCCCAACTGTATTATAACATAGACGAGCAAACACATTGGATTCCAATCGGTACACCGGTGTATGGAAAAACAATTGAAATTCCCACTGATTTCCTTGCTGGCAGTAGCGGGTTTTCCCTGAAGATCATTACTTCTGATGGCTTTCAGGCAGTGGAGAAGACATTGGAGAATTTAAGCCTGGCAAATCAGCCTCCTGAGGTGAGTATTCTTACTCCGATAGAAAACAGTCGAGCCGAAACAGATATCTTCTGGCCCCTTGCAGCCAAAGCTGTTGACCGCGAAGATGGCTTGCTTCTTCACGGACAATGGACTTCAGATGTCGATGGACAACTGGGAACCGACAGTAACAGCAGTCCGGTGTTACTCAGTGAAGGAGAGCATACCCTTACCTTTACAGTTGAAGATGCTCAAGGACAAAGTGGAAGTGACAGTGTGACTGTGATGGTGGCAGCCATAGGGACAACTGAGGACATTGATTTATCAGTCCCCCCCGAGGGACTCACAATCATCGGCCAGGGTCTCGATCCTCTACAGGGCATAACGAATCGTCCCCAGATGGGAATTGAAAATACCTTCAATGTGACTGTGCACAATCAGGGCATAGACAATCGTGCCCGTCTGGAGATTTTCCTGACCACTCCAGGTGCTGCAGAAGTATCCGTCAGTGATGAAAGCTTTGATTGGCATTCTTTTGAATCACACACTGCGTCCTTTCAGATGTTGCCAGCCCAGAGAGGAACATATACCATTCGAGCTGCTATTTCCTCTGAAAACATGCAGGACCTGCAAACAGAAAACAATGCATCCACCTGGTCTTTCAGTAACTTGCCACCACAGCCAATAGGCAATGTGTTGCATGCTGCAGAGGGGCAAATCAGTAGATTTAACCTCTTTGCTTATGATCCCGATGGCGATGATACTTCTTTGAGCATTGTCGATCCTCCTGCCTATGGAACTGTGAACTTTATTGCCTATGATCCTGCGACCGACGAGGAAGCCCATTGGGAATACAGCAGTACCAGTTATGGGGGCACCGATCATTTTACCTTTAGTGCCTCAGACGGTGTGCTGACATCAGATCCTGTCACTGTGTATTTCCTGGTAACACCTTTGCCTGGTGCACCGGCAGCACCAACAGGTCTCACTGCTGGAGACGGCACCCAGCCTGACAGGATCCAGATACAATGGAACAGTGTTCCCAATGCAGAAGGCTATGAACTATATCGCAGTCTCGGCAATGATCCAACGGGGGCGCCCCTTGTACTGACAACCCTCACCGCTACATCCTGGGATGACACAGATGTTCTTCCCGGAAAGTACTACTATTACTGGCTGAAGGCAAAAAACGGTTTACTGAAAAGTGACTTCAGTGCTTATAATAAAGGTTTTATAGGAGAAGAGCCTCGTCAGTACTGGAATTTTGAATTCCAGTCTGCCGTGAGCAGTTCGCCAACAATAGGGGAAGATGGTGTACTTTATATCGAAGCATTCAGAACAGCCAGCTCTGGTGTAAATGGGCTGTTTGACGGCCATTACCTCCACGCATTAACCCCTAAAGGAAAAGAACTGTGGACATTCAATACCGCAAATAATTCAGCAACAACAGCAGCACTGGCAGCAAATGGCTGGCTCTATTTTGCGAACGGCTCTTACCTTACAGCTCTGGATGCGACAACTGGACTTGTAAAATTTTCCCGATCTGTAAACGACACGCCTTCAGCACCTGCTGTTGCCCCAGGCCCAGTTCTGTATGCCAATTCAATGGGGAATAAAGTGTATGCCCTTGATGGAACAAGCGGCAACATACTCTGGTCCCAACAGATTCTGGAAGCGGGTTTTGAAGCCAACATTGCCAACTCCCCGCCATCGGTGAATT
>JAOZKX010000458.1 GCA_029935135.1 Desulfocapsa sp. | reverse complement strand
ACATGGTCGATGGTGTGACCACAAATCCTTCCCTTATTGCGAAAGAAGACAAGCCCTTTGAACAGATTTTAAGGGAAATTGTAGAGGTTGTTGATGGTCCTATCAGTGCAGAGGTGGTGAGTCTTGAAGCCGATGGTATGGTGGAAGAGGCAAAGGTCCTTGCTGCCATGAGCGACAACATTGTCATTAAAATTCCTATGATTATGGAAGGAATCAAGGCCGTAAAACAGCTTACAGCTCTTGGTATCAATACCAATGTTACCCTGGTTTTTTCTGCTGCCCAGGCATTACTGGCTGCAAAAGCTGGAGCGACCTATGTCAGCCCATTTGTCGGGCGTCTTGATGATATTGGAACCCCGGGTATGAATCTGATCGGCGAAATTATGAATATGTTTCGTAACTATGGCATGACCACAGAGGTGATTGTGGCCAGTGTCAGAAGTCCACAGCATGTTATGGAATCCGCTGCCATTGGTGCTGATATTGCGACCATTCCTTTGAAGGTTATTGAACAGCTGGCAAAACACCCACTCACCGATATCGGTATTGAACAGTTTCTAGCCGATTGGGAAAATCGAAAAAAATAGGACTCCTATTTTCTCCTGATGAATAAAAAATCACCCTGGATAATCCTGTTCTCTGCTGCAATATGCTTGTTTGTACTGCAGGCGGAAGTAAATGCAGGGATGTATGTTTGTATAGATGCTGCAGGCAGGCTATCCTATACAAACATTATTGCGTCTGAGAATTGTCGGCCTTTGAAGAGCCGCAGCAGAAATTTAAAAAGACCCGGAGCATCAGACGGGAGGTCGACAACGTTTCGTCAGCGCAAGCAGGGAAATTCTTCTTCTTATGATCAGCATATCAGCAGAAGCAGTCGACGCTATAATGTGGACCCATATCTTATTAAGGCTGTGATCAAGACAGAGTCTGATTTTGACTGTTATGCTCTGTCGAAACAGGGGGCGCAGGGGTTAATGCAGTTGATGCCCGCCACTGCACGAGAGTTGAGAGTTCGTAATCCCTTCAATCCTCATGAGAACATTGATGGGGGGACGCGTTATCTGCGTACCATGCTTGATATGTTCCATGGTAATGTGCCCTTGAGTCTTGCCGCCTATAATGCAGGACCTACTCTTGTCAGACGATTACAGAGAATTCCAAGTTATCCGGAAACCCGCAACTATGTCAGAAAAGTTCTTAAGCATTACAAAGGATATCGGGGCTATCTCCCCAAATCAACTCCAACACTGGCTGCCTCTAATGGAAAGTAAGATAAAAAGCGGGAAAGAAGGGCAATGAATTTTTTGTTGACCTTGCCCAATCTTCTTACTGGCCTGCGCTTTGCGCTGATCCCCTTGCTTGTTCTACTGTTATCCCTGGAGCAAACGACATCCGTTGCCTTCTGGGCATGGTTTGTTTTTGCCTTTGCAGCTTTTACAGATTGGCTGGATGGTTACCTTGCCAGAAAACTGAACAACGAGACGGTGCTTGGAAAGCTTATGGATCCGCTGGCAGATAAAATACTGGTCACTGCCGCTATTCTGATGCTTATTCCCATGGATAGAATCCCCGCCTGGCTGTGTTTGATAATAATCGGCAGGGAGATGATTATCACAGGCCTGCGCGGCCTTGCAGCGTCCACAGGGAAGGTTGTGGCTGCTGACAATATTGGCAAGATAAAGGCCAACTTTCAATATTTTGGAATTGGCTTTCTTATCTTCCCCCCGAATGTACTCCCCATCCCTTTTCAGTATGAAATCGCCATGATTCTGATCGCGATTTCTGTGGTTTTGAGCATCTGGTCAGGAGTGAAATATATCTATGACCTGCGTGATGTTTTTATTGAAACATCATGATTCTTCATTTTCCTTGACAGAAAAGTGGAAATTACAGTATTAGTGCCTTACTCGTGAAAAGTTGTAATAAAAAACAAGAAGTAAGGATGGTTTTAATCTCACAGAGTTAGAGCAGCAACAAGGCATTTATACCGGCCTACCGTTCATCACCGGTGTTAGTCTCTCTGTTCTTCCATTCTTTATCT
Organism: Desulfocapsa sp.; assembly: GCA_029935135.1. GTDB lineage: Bacteria > Desulfobacterota > Desulfobulbia > Desulfobulbales > Desulfocapsaceae > Desulfocapsa. Next base: position 95 of record JAOZKX010000458.1, on the reverse strand, counting down.
TCAATATGCCGGAGTGGTGAAACTGGTAGACGCACTGGATTCAAAATCCAGCGGGGGCAACTCCATGTCGGTTCGATTCCGACCTCCGGCACCAT
>JAOZKX010000457.1 GCA_029935135.1 Desulfocapsa sp. | reverse complement strand
TAAACACATGAGTAAAACAGCTGCTTTGTTGAGTCCTGTAAGGGTTTCTATTGTCATAACTCAGCCTTCATGAATCCATTTTTTGATAATATATGCTGTTGGAACAGGATTATGCGCAACTTTTCTGCGCATGGTGAGGATTGAGTCAGGGATCACTTCTTCCTCATCTTCATCATCTTCTTTCTCAAGGAGAAGGGCTTCCTCAGCTTTCTGTTTCTCCAATGCCTCTTTCTCAAGTTCGGCAATGGTTTTATTGTGGGCAGTAACTTCACCTTTCATGGTTTTTATAATGGGACGGACCAGGAAAAAATAGAAGAAGAGAACACCTATGGATAATAGCCCAATTTTTATAAGAGGAAGATACTCATAGAGCAGGTTTTTAGGCATTCCCTCTGCAATGAAGACCTCTTCAGCATCAGCCATAAATGGCATGGAGGTTACATTGATATTGTCTCCTCGCTCACGATCGAGTCCAAGGGCTGTTGCAATCATGGATTCGATGTTCTTCAGTTCTTTTGCACTGCGAGGGGTCAGTGTTGCTTCGCTTTCCTCATCTACCGGTGGAATAACTTTATCTGCAATCAAGACCGATACGGATATGGATTTGGTACTGCCGACCGGCTCAATAATTTTACTGACCGTTTTGCTTATTTCATAATTAATGATGCTTGATGACTTATTTGACCCCGGAGTGTTGACACTTTGTCCGGCAGTGTTTCCCTGAAGGTTGGATTGTACACCGGGGATGCCACCACTGGCCTGACCACCGTTACTCTCGTCCTGTACCTGCTGGCTTCTGATAACTGGTTCATCTGCATCAAAGAGTTCTTCAGTTTTTTCTACTTTGGCAAAATCTAACAGGGCGGTGACTCTGACCATGGCCTTGCCGTATCCCATAGTCTTATCAAGTAGATCCTGGGCACGCAGTTCGAGACGATGTTCAACCTCCTGCTGAAATGCGAGCATGTCCATGGACAGGCGTTGTTCGTCTTTATCCGTATCAAGTCCCTCCAGCACTTTGCCGTTGGAGTTGATAACAGTAACATTCTCAGCGGCAAGCCCAGTAACGGATCCGGAAATAAGATGGATAATGCCTTGTACCTGATCCTTATCGAGTGTTCGCCCTGGAACAAGGGTGACAATGACAGAGGCCGTGGTGAGCTTTTGCTGATTTTTAAAAAGTCTTTTTTCAGGTAGAGCAAGGTGGACACGTGTTGCCTCCACAGGTGCTAGTGAGGTCACTGTCCTGGCAAGTTCTCCCTGTAATGCCCTGGTGTAATTGACTTTTTGTACAAAATCGGTGAGTGCAAAAGATTGTTTGTCAAAGACCTCAAAACCAACACTGCCACCTGTGGGAATGGCATTTGCCGCGAGTTCAAGTCGTGTTTCATAGATTTTGGTGGCAGAAATCCAGACATTTTTGCCACCGTTTTTTAGTTCATAGGCAATCTTTTGACCCTTGAGCCATGAGACGACAGCGGCGGCATCTTTCTCTGCAAGGTTGGCGTAGAGTAGCTGGTAATCAGCTTGTCGTGCCTGAAAAATAATTACAGTAAAGAGTGCAATGGAGATTACACTTACTGCGGCAAGCGCAATTTTTCTGGAGAGCGGCCACTCTTTAAGCAGGGTGAGAAAATCTTTTTTCTCTGGTATTGCCACTGCTTCATCTGCTGGCTCTTCTACTATGTTCTGTTCCTGGGTGAGGTCGTCTTCAGCCATGAAAAATTCCCTTTTCACATGGTTAATCTTAGAGTTTATACATTATACTGCTGTTCTTTTATATCTGCAGTCTCATAATATCGTCGTAGGCCTGCAGTGCTTTGTTGCGAAACTGGACAAGCATTTTCAATGAGATGTCAGCTTCTTCAACTGCTATCATCACCTCGTGGAGATTTTTTGCTTCTCCGCTCTGCAGCTTTTCAATGGCAACATTACTTTCTTGTTCAGCACGGGTTGCATTGTTGATGGATGATTTGACCATCTCTGCAAAAGTTGATTCGGCTCTGGCAACAGGGTGTGCATCTGGCTTGGACAACTGGAGCGGGCTTGATCCTGCAGGGAAATTGATTGGATTCATTTGTGTTTATCTCCCAATTTCCAGGGCTTTCAAGGCCATTCGTTTGGCTGACTTGATAACCGTTGTATTTGCCTCAT
>JAOZKX010000456.1 GCA_029935135.1 Desulfocapsa sp. | reverse complement strand
TGGTTCCCCGGTCATCCGTTTCTCCTCCTGCATACATGCAGACGGGCAGCTCTCCAGCGTAGGATACTTGTTTTATCCAGTCAACCTGCAAGGAGATAGACTTTTTATTGGGGGTGTCACTCATCCAGACTGCACCGGCACCATCACTGAGCATCCAGCGCAGAAAATCTTTTTCAAAACCAATCTCTGCCGACTGTTCTGCCAGTTGGGATTCTTCAACAAAATGGTGCCCACGCATAAGTGAAGATACATTTTCTGAGCCGGCGGCAACAGCGTTGCTGCTCTCCTTTGCGCGGATGGACAAGTAGCCATATTTGAGGGCCATCATACCGGATAAGCAGATACCGGCAGTGGCAACCGCTTCACAGGGGGGGAGCTTGAGTTCTCCCTGGACCATAAGGGCATGGTTTGGCATTATTTGATCGGGGAGGGTGGTGCCGCAACTGAGTAGTTCAATACTGTCCAGATCGCACCCCTGTTGCTGCAGCTGTCGTATGGCCAGAGCGGTAAGCTCAGCATTGCTGTGGCTGGCCTCACCTGTCTCAGGGTGAATGGCATAGTAGCGGGAGGTGATTTTATTGCTGCGCAGAATGATTTTTCGTGCCCGTGACGGGCGGTTTCCTATCTGGCCCAGGACGCTTTCCATATCCTCGTTGGCCACAGGGGCGTTTGGCAGAAAGGCACCGATATGTGTTATGTAGACTTGCTGGACCATACTTGTACTATCTTCCTGAAGGCTGCTCATAATCGTGTACAGCTTTGGCAATGGATTCTTTTCTAAATGGAGCGATTATTTTGCGAATCAGCATATTTAAAGGGACAACTGTACAGACCAGAATAAACAAAAAAACAGCATAGATGCTAATAACCACATTGCGGCCCTGTGAATTTGGTGCACCGGCCTTTTGGATAAGTCTGCTCCAGATTCGAAAACTCCTGTGGGCAATATGCTCCGTGGCAATCAATTTACCATTAACATTTGCTGCCCCAAGATTATTGAGCATGGACCCCTCTTGCTGTTCTTTGTCTTCAGCCAGAGCAGAAGAGAGTGCCAGGCCGAATCGTGATGACTCTTCAATGTCATTTTCTGCCACACCGGCCTTAGGGAAAAACCAGAAGGCATCTTTTTTTCCTGTAAGCATCCAGCGTGGCGTGGTGACAAAGGTATAGAGTGACTTTCCCTGATCGGTGAGGACCACATTGTCAATAAGTCTGGCGCCGATATCACTCAGCAGATGCTTCATCTTTTCCTGGGCCATTATCCACATATCACGGCAGGCGATAACGGTGATCACCGGTTTGTTCTTCAGCAGCTTCTGTGCCTGTTTGCTTTGCAGGAATCCGCTGATCGGCAGGGAAGGAGAAAGGAACCAGACCGTATAGCCCAGAATAATCAGATCATACTCGTCCGCAGTTGCTAATTCTTCAACTTCACAACCATGCATAAATACAGATTCCGGGAAAACATTAAAGAATTCATAAAATTTCCATGGGTAGGGATAAGGCTTCAGCGGTGTGATCTTCAGGAAATCACATTGAACCTGATCGTCAAATTCCAGTGGGGAGATGATATGATCCAGAACCTGTTTTAATTGTCCGCTCTGCGAATAATAGAGTACTAATACTTTTTTCACGATGTCCGTCTTGTCACTTGCTGAGAATCTTTTTTAAAGTCCCTTTCTACTCTACATTCCATTAATTCTGCAAGAGTTTACAGGTAATAAAGAGGAAGAAGGCAAAGAAAAACAGGTGTGAGAAGATAACAGCTTTCTTATGGTGTTGATAAAATTCGTTGACCCGCTGAATAAATGACAGACCACCAAAGATGTGGCGGATGGTATGGATGACAGATGTTTTATTGTCTGTGCTTGCTTTACTCTGAAAGGCGATCATGGGTGTAAGGGCAAAGAAGTCCTGGCAATGGGCGCTGAGGAGGTTGTCAAAGGGTATGTTACGCCAGGGTTCCAGGCTGAACTGCTCTGCAAATGGTCGATTGAGTGCATAGGCATGGGCCAGACAGTGGTAGTCGATTTTGGAAACAGCCGCTGTCGTTGTTTTCTGCACTGGGCCGGTCATGGCACCTGCAAAGAAAGCCTTCCAGGCTGGAGTTGCGGAGAGAAAGTCCGTTGCTTTGAGCAGGCGTTGAGGGTCGAAAGG
>JAOZKX010000094.1 GCA_029935135.1 Desulfocapsa sp. | reverse complement strand
CTTGCTGATGGCTAGTGCCCCAATGGAGCCGATGATCATACCGGTAAAATACCCCGTGGCCTGATATCCCCAATCCATTGCATCACCCTGCAGGGCCTTTGTGGTAAAGGCCAGCATTAAGGCCCCGGTCCAGATGCCATGGGGGATGTGCTCCACGGTTTCCATAATTGTTAATGGTCTGGCAATGGGGTGTTCACGCAAGTAATGCCAGCCGGAGAGAAAAGATTTAACAAAAGATTCCCTTTCGCCAACACTCTTTGCATCGTGGAGTTCTGGTTCTACTATGGGTACTGCTGTGAGAGTTGCCAGGGCGAGTAGAATGAGGACCCCAAAGGCGATGTGAAAGAGCGGTACGGTCAAAATAAGCCAACCGCCAACCGTATAGGAAACAGCCATCATGATCTGATTGGAGGCCAGGATGAAACTGTTGGCTCTGACTAAATGGCCCTGGTCGACCAGGGACGGAATAAGAGACATACGGGCAGGCCGATGGAAGGTATCGGCAGCAGAGAGGCCGGCTAAAATGAGATAAATGGTGGTAATCGATATATTACCGCCTCCTCGAAGAAAGAATATGGCCATTCCAACCAGCAGGAGTTGCAGCAGGCCCATGCAAATCAGCATGTTTTTCCGGGGAAATCGGTCAACCAGTACGCCAGCAAGAGGCCCGAGCAAAAATGGGGGCAGGGTTCGTGCCACCATAGCACCGGCAGCCAGCAGAGTGGATGCCGTCTGTTCAAAAATGGATACCAAAATCGTAACCGTAAAGAGTTCGATGGCCAGGGTGGCGGTGATATTGACAAGCCAGAGATAGAGAAAGTGTTTGTTGTGTGACATAATACCAAAAGTTAAATGGTTACAAAAACATTCACAGGCAAGTGTCACAGCAACAGCACAATAGACATTCTCTCTGATTACTACTTATAGTTGCCGGTTCATTTAAAGCGTGATTTTACATTCGTCCAGCAATGCGCTGTAAGAAAGCTATCGTCCATATTATCAAGCATAGTCAGAAATTTAGTCCAGGGAGCAGAGAAAGTAAAGATATCTGGTTTCACACAGGCCCGTACTGAAGGGTCCAAAGCACCCAAAACAGCTTTGGGCTCGTCAGAGTTGAGTTCACTCATTGGAAAGCCAACAATTGAATCACAGCCTGATCCTGCTGGTGTCATGACTCCGTGGGCTGTCATGGAATCAAAATTTGCCAGAGTGTGGAGGCCGGCAATAACATCCGGGTTGGCGAAGAAAAAAACTACCTGTGGCGTGTCATTCTCTTCAAGTGTATCCCAGCGCTTGAAGATGAGATATTTCCCCTGGGCCCCTTCTGAAGTGTGGTGTTCGTACAGGCCATCAACATGCTCATAGGATTTTTTGACCCGTTCAATGTTGCAGATATAGTTCCTCACATCATCGGAAACGGTGGTCGCAAAACCAAGTGGTATAAAGGCTCCGAAACATCCCAGGTTCTTCATGTTAAAGGCCCGGGGGTGTCCTCCTCTGACAGGTGCTATTTGACTGAATATACAGGTGTATCCCTTGCGATTAGGTTTGGGGCGATTGGGGAACTTTACTCCTCCCAGCTTATTGGAGTAATAGCATGCGATGGGAAGTTCACGACCGGGAAAGTATTTTTCCCAATCTTTCATAAAGCGTTCCTTGATTTCGATGTTCATGGTATTTTCCTCTGTATATTGGATGGGGTTTGTCGTGTGTCTGGTAGTTGACCTTGTCTTTTTTTGAACATTGCTATAAAATAACTACACTGTACAGTGCTGTCTAGTAAAAATTCCCCCTGTTCCTATGAAGCGATCAAAAACAAATAAAAACAAAGGTGTAAGTAAGGAGCAGTGGCTTGCCAAGGCTCTTGAGACGCTGGGGAAAGATGGTTTTGAGGCGGTAAAAATTGATCGGCTGGCTAAACAGTTACATGTGTCGAGAAGTGGATTTTATTACCATTTTCAGGATCGCCAGGATCTCCTGCAGCACCTTCTTGACTATTGGGCCAATGAATATACTGCTGTGATTACCGACAGCTTGGATATGAAAAAACTTGACCCGGAAAAACGCCTCCTTATCACCATGGAGATGGTTAAAGACAGACAGCTGGCTCAATATGATCTTGCCATGAATGGTTGGGCCAAAATAGATCCATTGGTAGCTGAGGTTGTGAAAAAGGTTATTGCAATGCGTTTGGAATTCGTGCGCGGAATTTTTAAGGAGTTGGGGTTTCGCGGCGACGAACTTGAAATGCGGGCTCGATTGCATCTCTGTTATCATGCCTGGGAAGATGTGACATTTACTGGGGATAACAGTGAAGAGTATGCCCGGCTGCAGAGATTACGTCATAAGATGTTTGTCAACAAATAGGCGGCATCTTTTGAGCCTCTTATTTGATCCGCTGACAGAGAAGCCCGGCGACAATCAGGGACAAACCGATGAAGGTTCCCGGCACAATGTGTTCACCCAGCAGAAAGTGTATGAAAATAAGGGACAGGAAAGGGGAAATAAAGATCAAATTGCTGATCCTGGCGGTGTTCTGAGTCAGTTTCATTGCCATCAACCAGAGGACAAAACAGAGTCCCATTTCAAAGAATCCCACATACGCGGCACCGAGTAAACCGCTCAGTGGCGGTATACGCAGTTCACTGGTCAATAGATAATAGCACAGGATGAAAGGAAATCCGCAGAGGAAGTTTACAAAGAGTCCCACCACCGGATCGCGCCTGTCACGGGTATTGTAAATCCAATAGAGTGCCCATACCACAGTGGAGACCAGGGCAAGTCCCACTCCCAAAGGATCGGTGAATTGTAGACTGAATGGTCTTCCTTCCGTGGAAATAACAACTACCCCGCAATAACTGATCAACAAGGCCAGCCATTGCTGCCAGCTTATCTTTTGTTTCAGTAATGGAACGGATAAGAGAGAGAGTGTGATTGCCCAGGTGTAATTGATCGGTTGCGCTTGCTGGGCTGGTAATAACTCATATGCTTTAAAGAGGATCAGGTAGTAGAGGAATGGGTTTAGCAGCCCGAGAAAGATGGAGAGCAGGTATTCTCGGCGCGAGCATTGAAACACGAGAAAAAATTTCCCCTGCAAAGCAAGGATCACCCCAATAACCATGGTTGAAAAAGCACTGGAGTAGAGCAGCAGTTCAATGGGGCTGAAATGGCGGAGAGAGAGTTTGAAGGCGGTGGCAACGGTGGACCAGAGCAATACGGCACTGAGGCCGAAAAGGAATGCCCGACGCTGGGAACTCATTTAAGAGATCTGTTGGCGTTTTTTCGGCCCTTCCAGGTCAGCACCGCAAGGCCGGAAAAAATTAAAAATATGCCGCCAAAGGCCTGGAAATTCAACTGTTCCCCGAGAAGGAGAATGCCGAGGGTTGCGGCGGTCATCGGCTCGGCTAAAGTGAGGGTGGTTGCAGTACTGATCTGGATCGTTTTCAAGCCCTGGGCAAAGAGCACATAAGGGATTGCTGTGGCTATCACACCAAGATGCAGTGCCACTCCAATGGATCGTGGCTGCAGTATCCAGTTGATGTCACTCTTCAGGAGCAGTGGTGACATCAGCAGTGCACCAATGCTGAAGACCACTGCGATGACAGCAAGGGAAGAGTTCTCCTCCATTAAGCCCTTTAAGACCAGGGTCAATGCGGCATAAAAGATACCAGCACCAATGGCAAGCACTATTCCAGTCAGGTCGACTGTGACTGTCCCCCCGGTGAGACTGAGAAGAGTACATCCGACAATGGCAAAGCCGGTTGCCAGAAACCAGCGCCGATGTAATTGTTCCCCCCGAAAGAAAAATCCAAGCAGGCCACCGGCAATTGGGGCACTGCCAATTCCCACGACGGTACCGACGGCAACACCTGTTTTGGCCACTCCGGTAAAAAAACAGATCTGATAACCGGCAATCAATAGTCCGGCAAAGAAAAAGGCCAGGGGTTTCCAGTTTTGCAAACGACTCAGTTCTTTTCGCCATCCCACAATAAGCAACAGCGCCAGGCTGCCAACCAGCAGCCGCAGTGTTCCGATAACAAGGGGATCATAACCGGCCGGGGCAAAGGCCTGGGCAGTACCAGTCGTACCCCAGAGCATTGCGCCCCCGAGAATCAACCAGTGGCCGTTTGTTGTTGAACTCTCCGTTGCTTCCCTGTCACTCATCAATGGAGCACTTTACTTAAAAACTTTTGCGTTGTTTCTTTCTGAGGATTGGATATGACATGTTCCGGGGGGCCCATCTCCTCAATGATACCCTGATGAAAAAATGCTACCTTGTCAGAGACTTCCCGGGCAAACCCGATCTCGTGGGTAACACAGATCATGGTCATACCGTCATCACGAAGCATTCTCAAGGTGTCCAGTACCTCACCTACAAGCTCCGGATCGAGGGCTGAAGTCACCTCGTCAAAGAGCATATAGTCAGGCCTCATTGCCAAGGCCCTTGCAATGGCCAGTCTCTGCTGCTGTCCTCCGGACATGCGGGTGGGATAGACATCGAACTTATCACCTAAACCAACATGGTTGAGCTCATATTTGGCAAGTTCAATGGCCTCTTTTTTACTCTTTTTTAGTACTATCTGGGGGGCAAGGGATGTGTTTTCCAGCACCGTGAGATGGGGAAAAGAATTCCACTGCTGAAAAACCATGCCAAGCTTTTGTCTCAGCTTGTTTTGATTTGTCGCCTTGGCATGGACATCGATTTCATCAACAACGATCCTGCCCTGCTGAATATCTTCTATGGCATTGATACAGTATAAAAGGGTTGATTTTCCACTGCCACTGCCACCGATGATACTTACAACCTCACCTTTATCCACATCAAGATCTACGCCTTTTAATACTTCCAGATCTCCAAAAGATTTATGCACATCCTGAATCTGAATCATATTGCCATTTTCCTTTCCATATATTTGCCGTACAAAGAGAGCGGATACGAAATGATAAAGTAAAAAATTCCAACACCAATGAGTATCTCAAGGGGTTGCTGGGTTCTTGAAATTAACTGTTCTGATGTGCGAAGTAATTCCATATAGCCAATGACTGAAACCAGAGCGGAATCCTTTATCACACTCAGCGCAACGCCCAGCCAGGAAGGGAAAACTGCCCGTAAGCCAATTGGCAGGCGGATATATCGTAATGCCTGCCAATAGCTCATCCCCAGGGATCGTGCTGTGACTATCATGGGTTTTTGAACAGACTCAAACCCACCCCGAAAAACTTCACCCATAAATGCCATGGTGTAGAGGGAGAGAACGATTGAACCTGAGACAAAAGGGTTGAGCGGGTGTCCCATGGCACCGATATAGGTGCTGAAGAGTATAAGCTGGATGATAAGGGGGACACTTCGTAAAATATCCAGCACGCTACCCATCAGACTATTGACAAATCTGTTGGCCTCTGCACGCAAGAAGCCCACAATCAATCCCAGAATTGTGCCCACCACGATGGCCAACACCGATATATAGATCGTGTTGAGGACGCCTGTCAGGATAAAGCCGGAATCGTTCCAGGATAAAGGAGTGAAAAATGAGATACCCATTATATATCTCCCTTAAAAATTCTTTTAGAAACCAGCGAAGTGCTCAGCAGCACAAACTTGGTTATCACATAGTACATGATCGCTGCTACGATGAAGAACTCCAGGGTTCTAAAGGATAAAGACTGAAGCCTTTGTGTTTCTCCGGAAAGTTCGTTCATCCCCACCAGAATACCAAGGGAACTCATAAGGATCGACCAGACAAACTGATTGGTTAGGGGATGGTAGATGCGTCTGAACATCTGGGGGAGGATAATATATCGATACACCTGTACACTGCTCATACCCAGTGATTTTGAGGCACTGTATTGTGTTTTGGGTATCGCCTGAAAGCCTCCTCTAAATGTTTCGGTCAGATACCCGGCATTGACAAAAATAAGTGCGCTCAGCACAGCAACATAGGGAGACAGGTGAATTCCAAATGCCCCCAGGCCAAAGTAGGCCATGTAGATTTGAAAGAGCGCCGGTGTATTCCTGGCAATTTCAACCCATACTGTTGGGATAAATGAAATTGCCTTTGAATCTGACATCTTTCCTATTGCCAGTAGCACTGCAATGGCAATGCCTATCAGCATGGCGAGAACGGATACATGCAGTGTTACGAATGCACCATTCAGCAGCTGTGGCATCTTATTAAATACTATATTCCAGTGGAACTGGTACTCCATACTCACTCCCTCACAAAGCATCGACAGTTTCCTGTCTGCATGACAGAATTATAGAGGCATGACTACGACAAATTGATGCAAAGGTCAAGGTGGAGGAATACTTACGGGGAAAGGGAAGCTTTAACTGGCACTGAACCTGACTGTATATCCACGGGTATGCTTGGCTACAGAGGATACAGTGATGAGTCCACAAAATGTATGGACCAGGGAGACCTTATTCTACAATTCCAGGAGCTGCTCCTCTCTCCTGCGCACGAAAACTGCAATCAGTTTTCTTCGATCTGGAGGAGCAGCTTATGACCTGCAAAAAATATTACTTATTATCCAGCAGGGCCTGAATTAAATCAGCAGGAGCATCGGAACCAAAATGCTGATTGTACCTTTCATTCATTTTTCCGTCTCGTATCTGATGGACCAGAAAAAGGTTAAGGTAATTGATCCAGGCCAATTCACTTCGCTTGGCGATGATACCAACAACATCGTCATAGTTTGGAACAAACGGGCCGGCCACAAAATCTTTAAATTCTTTTGTCTGGAGTTTTGTGGCGATGTTTGTATTGGTTGAGATAACAGCATCAACCTTGCCCTGGTAGAGTCCCAGGTATGCATCATTCTCAGATTTAAAGGAGGTGTAGTTGTCTTTTCCCCAGCCATTTTTTTCTGCATAGGCAAGGTACTCGGTTTCATAGGTAGTACCTAAGGCAGCACCCACTTTTACACTTTTCAGGTCATCAAATGAATTAATACCAGATCCTTTTTTCGATATCACTTGAAATTTGAAGACAAAATAGGGATAGGTGAAACCAACTGACTTTGCCCGTTCAAGGGTGTCAGAAGTGGAACCGATAACAACATCTGTTTTACCAGATATCAGTGATGGAATCCTATCACCCCAGGTAAGATTAAGAACTTCCACCTTTACGCCAAGGGCACTTGCTAAATCGGTACAATAATCCACATCAAACCCTGCAGGCTTGTTTTCTTTGTCAAAGTAGCCCATGGGTGGGAAATCGAGGACCACACCACAGTTTAACACACCTTTTTTAATAACATTGTCGAGCTGGTCTGCGCTTGCCACAGAGAATGCTCCTGCGATGGACATGGCGGCAATAACCAAAGAAATCTTCTTTATCAACTTCATTTTTTCTCCTTTT
>JAOZKX010000455.1 GCA_029935135.1 Desulfocapsa sp. | reverse complement strand
AACTTTTTAAAGACATTGATACCCAGCAGCATGGAGAGGCCAAATACAATAACCACCACCCCAACCGTTTTTTCGACTAGAGGCATTATCCCCGCTACAGCTCCGGCAAAGAGAGAGGTCAGGACGCCCATTAAAATAAAGCTGAAACTCAGACCCGCTACGATAAGCAGGGGACGATATTTGTGATCGTCAGCGGTTCCGGTGACTATAATGGGTACCATGGGCAGGACACAGGGGGATGCAATGGAGGCAAAGCCTGCAAAAGTCACCATCATGAGTGTTGTTATACTAATTTCTAAGGGAAGCATTATTTTATATTTATGAAATAGATTGGTCTAAGAGACGGATATCGTCTCGGAGTGTTATCCCTGGAGGCAGTCGTTTAATTTCTATGCCGCTGGCATCTGCCAGGGAGCAGTGTTGCTTATTGCCACCCATTAAGTTTAGCGCTGATAAATTCGATCACTTTCTGGTGTTCTTCTTTTCCTTTCCCCTCAATTGTCAGTGGGGGCCCAAAGGCAAAATGGACATCCGTCGCCGGTTGAATCTTTCCCAGATCCTTAATCCATTTTCCATTGGTCCAGGCGTCTGTTTTTAGGGCCAGTGGCAGCACAGGGACACCTGCTCTTAGAGCAAGTTTAATGCCGATGCTGTTAAATTGTTTCGGATCAAAGGCCGTTCCTCTGGTGGTTTGAGGGAAAATTGCAACTGATATTCCCTTTGCCAGTCGATCTTTCCCTTCGCTCATGACGGTTTTCAGATCCTGTCGTGGATTACTGCGGGTGACGGCAATGGGATTACGGGAGCGCATCACATGTTTAAAGACCGGATAGTCCATCAAACTCTGCTTGATGGCAAAGGTGAGAGACTTTTCCTGGGCAACTATGCCCGGTAGTATCACGGTCTCCATCATGCTCACATGGTTGCCGATAACCACACAAGGTGATTTCAGGTTCTGTAGGTGCTCAATCCCGCTGATCGTGATGGTGAGCCCAGTTCGTTCCAGGGCCCGCAGTATTGCAAGACTGGATAACCGCCAATCTTGATCGTCATAGTTTCCCTTTCGTGCCTTTCTGCTGGAAAAATAGACATTACTGAGCAGGCTGGTGTAAAAGGAAATTGAGGGAAACAGTTTCGCGAAGAATGTTCCGCTTCCTGCAGGGGTCTGGTAGCTGTTGTTGGTGTAGATAAGTTGGTCCATGGCGCAGAGAAATAAAGAGGGAGTTGAAATTATAGGTATTTGTAGGAACACCCTGAGTGTGTGGCTGAGTTTTGTATAATGAGAATACCTGGAATATTGGGCAAGTAAAGAAAAAATTTATCTGTTTTCAGCCTCTTCAGCACAATCTATACAGATTAAAATGCTGGGGTCAAAATCCAACCGTTTCACATTGATTTCATCATCACAGAAGATGCAGTATCCGTACTCGCCCGATTTCATGCGTTTTAATGCCGTCTGGATACGCTGGCGTTCAAGGTTTACCAGGTGAGCGGAGGCCTTGGACATCTCCTGCTGCTGCATGGCGTCCATTCGAGACAGGCGCCCAACTCGTGCCTGGTCAAGTTCAACCGGTGCACTTGTTTTTTTTTGCGCCTCCAGTCCCCTGCTGATTTCTTCCTGGCGCTCCAGCAGTCGTTTCTTGAAATAGTCTCTGTCGATATCGTTGCACATAGTCAGTTCGTTTTATGGTAAAAGTTGCTGTGTCTTTCGCTCTTTGGTGAACGCCCACCATGGAAGCGGCTCTCCACCTTCCATAAAATGTACAACTGACATAAATACATCCAGAACACAAGGATCCTGTTTTTTTCCTGAGTGTATACACAGTGATTTGTAGAGCTGCAATGGCTCCTTTCCTATCAATTGCTGCGGATGAGTGATACCTATTTGCTGCAGGTCTGCAGAGATTGCCGGACCGATATTTGGCAGCTTATCCAGTTGTGATACTGTGGCTCTATCCGGATTCTTCATTAACTCTTTTCGGCAGCTTTTTCTATCCGGCATCTGAAACTGCGCATGGCAGGTGTTCCGGTGATGGGATTTCTTTTCCTGTCGTCGGTGAGTATATTCAGGCTGCACTTTTCATCATATTCGCCCCAGCCCCAGGCAATGCGAATGGATCCTGGATGAACACATTCTGCAATTTTTGCCGGCATGGAGATGGTACCCTGTGGGGAACTGATGTC
>JAOZKX010000454.1 GCA_029935135.1 Desulfocapsa sp. | reverse complement strand
AGCTTAAACACGGACGGTAGTGTTGATACCACATTTGACATAGGAACCTGGTTTGGCCGCATGGTCTCCTCCATTACCATTGCCCCTGACGGCAGGTACCTCGTGGGTGGATCTTTTGCAACAGTGAACGGCAGCACGCATTACGGAATTGCTCGACTGGCACAGTCTGGAGCTGTAGACAATAGTTTTAATGCCAATGTAAATATTGGTGGTGAAGTCAATACGATTGCCGCCCAAAAGGATGGAAAAATCATTATTGGCGGCAATTTCACCACCGTCAATGATGTACCCAGAATGAATATCGCCCGTCTCAATGAAGACGGAACCCTGGATATGGACTTTAATCCCGGAGCAGGAGTCAATAATCGAATACTGGTTGCCATAGCTACCGCCCAGGATCAAATTCTCATTGGTGGCTATTTTGATACAGTAAACGATGAAAGTCGTGCCCATGTTGCCCGCTTTACCAATGACCCTTCCATGGCAGGAGGTGCAGGGAATCCAAATACCGTCTTTGCCGGCGGCAAAGACAGCTGGAAACAGATCAATCTGCCCAGACCGGTAGTCAACACCGGCACTCTTGACCTGGTGGTTGAAGGAACACTCTACTACAGCCCGACGCTGGGCCCCCCTGTCTACCTCCATCTGACCTACAACTCTAATCTCAACAATCCCTCTGCAGGCATTTTCGGTGGAAAATGGAGTTTCCTATATGAGTCATCAATTGTTCAGCAAAGCCCCTATCAGATAAAACTCAAAAAAGGCACCGGGAAGCAGGAAACCTATACCAGCCTCGTCAGTCTTGACACTGCCAGCGAAGAAACCCCTGTAAGTATGACACCGGTAACAGGACATTTCAATCAACTTATTTGCTATGGCAGTTACTGGTTGTACAAAGAAAAACAAACCCGTCTCACCTATCGTTTTGACTCTTCTGCTCCCGGAGAGATCGCCTACCTGACAACAATCACCGATCATAACTCCAATGCTTTGACTATTACCGCCGATCTGCTCACCGGCAAAATCGAAAAGATCACTGATGCGGTTAACAGACAATTTTTATTTACCTATGCTGATAATGACAATACAGATCCTGATCTTGAAACTGATACTGAGACAAATGGGCACTGCATCAAAATAACAGTACCAGGCGGCAGACAGGTAGAATTCAGCTACGAAAACTGGCAACTCTCTCAGATCAGGGACATGATAGGCTATAACGCCAAGTATACCTACGAAGACAGTTATATCACAAAAAGTGACCTGGGAAGCATGGGGTCTACCGGCGGCAACCATGAAATGTTCATTACCTATAGTGATAAGACCTGGGGAAGCGGAAAATATGTTTCAGCACTCAGGACGGCGAGCGGCACAACACGGATTGAACCAGTCAACGGAAGTATTAATCAGGTACGCTGGACAAATCCACTGGGCCAGGTCACCACGATTCTGACAGAGGCCGGGAAAACTGCTGGCGTTGTTAATCCATCTGGTGCGGTAACTTCTTTGACCTATGTTGCAGGTCTACTTAAAGATTACAATAACAACAACGGGAAAAGTACCTCTTTTGAACATGATGAAAACGGGAATACCACAAGAGTCAGCGACGCTCTGGGGAATGCCACCAGCTATTTCTATGATTCCAATAATAATCGTAGTCGACGCCAGGATGCCCAGGCAAATTCGACATTTTACAATTATGACAGCAACAACAATCTCACTCAGATTCGTTACGCAAACAGTGCCAGCGCTACATTTTCTTATACTGCCAAAGGTCAATTGCGAACTTATGTCAACACCCTTGGCAAAAGCAGCAACTATTCTTATGACACCCGTGGCAACCTGATTAAATCCACCATGCCTGACGGCGGCGAAGTCACTTATGACTACACCAGCAGTGATGCGTGGAGTCGGCCCTTTATGCTCACCGACACCCTGGGTCATGAAAAACGATATTATTACGATGACAATAATCGGATTATCAGGATTTTATATGGTCCCCTGCCAACAGAAGAAATTGTCTACTATGGTTATGATGCCCTGGATCTTCTCTCTGTTACCGATGAACTCGGTAGAACAACCCGGGTAGAGCGGAATGAGTATTCACAAATCGTCAGGATTTTTGACCCATTGGGGCATATGGATACATTTGCCTACGATGCAAACGGCAACCTGACAAGCCTGACCAA
>JAOZKX010000453.1 GCA_029935135.1 Desulfocapsa sp. | reverse complement strand
AGTTGCACACTATTACAAACGGACAGACTGTCCAGCAAGTGCTCTGCAGATGAGCAATTGCCTTCCCCATAACATGGTAAAAAACTCCTATGGCACGAAATTTTGAGCAAAGAGAAATACTTCCTTTTGTTAACAAACCAGGGCGTTACCTTGGTCTTGAACATAATTCCTCAACGAAACAGTGGCAGAACAACACACTGCATTGCAGCCTTGTTTTCCCAGATTTGTATGAAATAGGTATGTCCCATCAGGGCTTGCAGATACTTTATCATATTCTCAATGGACAGACGGATATCCTTGCCGAACGCTGCTATTGCCCCGACAAGGATATGGAAAAGATCCTGCGCGAGGAAAACCTTCCACTCTGCTCACTTGAGAGTGGCCACTCTCTTTTAGATTTTGATCTTATCGGCATTACCCTGCCCTATGAGCTCTGTTACACAAATATCCTTACCATTCTTGATCTTGCAGGGATCCCTTTCAACTCAAAAGACAGAAGTGAAGGAATGCCAATTATCCTTGGAGGCGGCTCCTGCGGACTGAACCCAGAACCTGTTGCGGATTTTTTTGACGCAATCCTCCTTGGCGATGGTGAAGAAGCCATCGTAGAAATAGCAAAATGTCTTAAAGAGTGTAAAGAGAACGGAACAGCACGAACCGAAGCCTTGAAGCTGCTGGCAGAAATCGACGGGGTTTACATCCCTTCTTTTTACAAACCAATCTATTCTGATGATACAGTAACAGACATTCAGTTTCTCAATAAAAATGTTTCCACTGTGAAGAGAAGGGTTCTTGCCGACCTCTCTGCTGCCGACCATCTTCTTAAACCACTTGTGCCGAATTCAAAAATTGTCCATGATCGCCTGGGGATTGAAATTGCCAGGGGATGTACCCGAGGTTGCCGTTTTTGTCAGGCTGGAATGATCTATCGTCCAGTACGAGAACGCAGTACAGAACAGATATTTGATCTTGCCAAAAAGGGCATAGAACATTCCGGTTTTAATGAACTTGCCCTTCTTTCTCTTTCCACCGGCGATCACTCCTGCCTCTCAACTATACTTCCCCGTTTGATGGATCAATTTGCAGAACAGGCCATTTCTGTCTCCATGCCTTCCATGCGTGTGGGCACCCTGACACAGGATGTCATGGATCAGATTAAACGCGTTCGAAAAACCGGTTTCACCCTTGCCCCTGAGGCTGGTAGTGAACGGCTGCGCAGAGTGATTAATAAGGGAATCACAGAGGAAGATCTTATGACCACCTGTCGTGATGCCTTTGGTCTTGGCTGGAAGGTGATGAAACTCTACTTTATGATTGGACTTCCCGGAGAAACTCCGGAAGATATCGCTGCCATTGTTGATCTTGCAAAAAAGACCAAACAGGTTGGCAATGAAGTTGGCAGAGGCCGCATTCAGATCAATGTCTCCATCGGTACTTTCGTTCCCAAACCCCACACTCCTTTTCAATGGGAAGCACAGATAAGTATGGACGAAAGCAGGGAAACGATCAATCAGCTGAAAAAAACAATGCCACGCAAAGGTATCAAACTCAAATGGCATGATCCGGAACAGTCCTATCTTGAGGGGGTATTTTCACGAGGTGATAGAAGATTGGCTGCCCTTCTGGAGGCAGTATGGAAAAAAGGAAGTCGCCTGGATGCCTGGTCTGACCACTTTGATCTCAGCATCTGGCAGCAGGCTGCCGAAGAGTGCCATATCAATCTGGACAATTATCTTCGACCAAGAAAACACGATGAAGTTCTCCCCTGGCAGCATCTGGAAAGTGGCGTTGATACCGACTTTCTCCTTGATGAACTGGAGAAATCTCACCAGGAAAGCTATACTCCAGATTGTCGCTACCACAGCTGTCAAAAATGCGGCCTTTGCGATTTTAAAACCATTATGCCAGTTGTTGAGGACAGAAAAAAAGAGGGGATCCCTGTTCCATTACAGTCAATTCCTTCACCAAGAGAAACAGAAGACAAGCATTTTCGTTATACTGTTACCTACTCACGCACTGGCGATATCTGCTACCTTGGCCACCTTGAGATCCTGCAGCTTGTCTTCAGATGTCTCCGACGAGCTAAAATCAAAACGAATTTTTCCAAAGGCTTCAACCCCTCCCCCAAGGTCTCATTTGGCCCTGCGCTACCCGTGGGCACACAAAGCCATGCAGAATTCTTTGTCATGC
>JAOZKX010000452.1 GCA_029935135.1 Desulfocapsa sp. | reverse complement strand
TAGTGGGTACTTCATCATTTCTGTCCAACAGCTGTAAACGTATTATTTCTGCCATGGCGACACCATTATCGTCATTCATGCGCATCACAGTTACCTCCAGATCTCCACGAGCCAGAGCTTCAAGCTCTGCACTTCCTCCGCCCCAGCCGTTCACTTTGACTGTATCAAGGAGGTTTTGTTCTTTTAAAGCATCCAGGGCACCAAGGGCCACATCTGTTGAGCAGGCATACAAAAATTGCAAATCTTTGCTGGCAGCTGTTAAGGAAAGGGTTGCCTGATAGGCTTTTTCCCGTTTCCCGTCGGTATAAAAAGATCCTGCTAAAGGTGGGCCATTTCCTTCCTGCATATAGTTGAGAAAGGTGTCGCCACGCATTGCGCTGACATAGCCCTTGGAATAATAGAGAAGGCCATAGGGTCTATCTGGAGTACTCTCTTTCAGGAAATAATCTGCAAGCATTCGAGTGCCGATGGCGTGGTCAAAGCCCACATAGAACGGCTGCTTTCCTTCCCATATTGATAGTGGAGTTGTTATGTTCTGGAGAATGAGTTGCGGCCTTTTTTTTGCAAGTATCTGCTCAATTCGTTTCCGATGCAGACTCACATCAAGGGTGAACACAAGATAATCCGGATCGAGTGCGAGGGCATCTTTTAGCTGCTCCTCCTGTTTCGGAATATCAATGCCACCACTCTTGGAGAAGAAATCATAAATCTTATAGCTGATATGCAGCTCATCCATTCGTTTTTTAAAGGATCGTAAGCTACGCACCCAGTAGTCGGATATCTGTTTACTGGGGTAAACAAAAGCAATGATAACTGGTTTTTCCTGGATGGATGATGGTACGGGGACAGCATCTTGCAGGACTATTTCGCTAAAGCGGGAACTGATCTTTTTTTCTTCCGGGTGCAACTGTAGATATTCTTCTGCTATGATATATTTGTCAGGTGTGGCCTGTATTACAGTAAGCTGCACCTCATCTGTTTCCTCTGCCGGCTGACATGCGGTAAGGAACAGTACGATAAACAGTAAAAGCATCGTGCTGTATCTGTTCAGATCCATTGTGAGCGCCTTGTGCTATAAAATAGTGGCTGTCACTATTTTATTTTACAGTCGTGAATATCGGGCTAAATGCTAAGGCCAGGGGTGAAAAAGAAAGATATTGCTTTGAAAATTTATCAGGACAACGACGCAGAAATTTTGCCAGTGTCTACCCAACCTGAGCGGAGTCTATTTAATTGTATAAAATGGAAGAACAGAAGTCAAACATGATTCAGGCTGAATGCATCCGTTTGACAGTGATTGTCTTGCGTAGTGAGGATGTCTGTGCCGTGCTACACCTTAAACTGGCGCCATTCTGGTCTGTCCCCCCATTTGCCTTCTGTGATTAGTGAATTGTACAATAAAATTCACTAATCACCTGGCGGAAAAGCAGAACTCACCTTAGAAATAATAACCAAAATTGATATTAAAACGAGAATTCCATTGATCGTTACCGTTTACACCAAAGTCACCAACCCCGTGGTTAATATTAGTGTAATCATCGCCCTTATCCCCGATAAACAGGTTGCCATTCGACATGGCGTAATCGGTGTAGATGTACCAGCCGCCACTGGTCCAGGCAGCGCCGACAATGAACATATCAGAGTTGTTGGAATTATCAGCGTCTTTTATAATGGAGCTGTATTCAATGTAGGGGAGAACAGAATCGAGCCAAGAGATTTGCGGAGTCTTGACAGTGTAGCTCGCTGATATCGCGCCAATCCACGCGTTTGCTGCAGTCGGCCAGGCAAAGTCAAAGGCACCCATGGGAAGCAGTTCATCGGTGCCGAGCGAGTTGTCAGCCTCAATATCATGTTCATAACGAGTCAACTGGCTTGCAATCTTAAGCGCATCCCAATTGTTTACCATATGGATGGATGCTGCCCAATGACTGCCGTCACTTGCCTGTTTCCCCTTGAGTTGGCCATATTCAATGGAAATTCCGAGATCCGTGGGAACAACAATCCGCTCAAAACTGTAAATGGCTCGCATGTTGAACTGATTTCGTTCCTCATAACCGTTTGCCGTAGAGCTTACGACATCACCGTTTTCATCTATGGCAGAGAGCCAAGTGACTGCGTCATAGCTGTAGCGGGCGCTGTCCTCGCTTGCTCCGTTCCAGTTTCCTTCACCACTGTAATACCAGGCGGCGC
>JAOZKX010000093.1 GCA_029935135.1 Desulfocapsa sp. | reverse complement strand
GCAGCATCCACTGACCAGCCAAAAGGTACCGGACCGCCCATATATTTTCCTGCTTCTTTCTGCCGGGCCTTGGCACTCCTGATTGCGGCACCATGATTGCTGGTCTCACCCTGTGAGAGGATACCGCACAGTTGATAGACAAGGGGAGCAATCCCCTGGGAAACGACAAGTTTTCTTTCCGTCTTGCAACTGATATTCCCGTCAAGATCCAGACAATAGAGGGACACTGATTTTGCCTGCAGCATATCCAGAAGATCTACGGCGGATCGGGCACTGCTTAATATCCAACGAGCCTGCATGACAAGAATGGTATCATTCTCCTGCATGTGCGCCAACAACCTGGCACCTTCTTCCCTGTCTGCCAGGGCAACAGAAGATGAATGGGACTGCTCAACCAGCCACTCATCACAAAAGAGTCCCAGCTGCTGTGCGTACTCATCGATGGCCTGCCGCTGTTGATCCAGTGGAATCAACTTGTCTCGATTTTTATCCAGAAAAATATATGCGATTATTGTCATAAAAGGTCCCTTACAAATCTATCCGACAGAGAAAAAATAAAGACTTTTTTCATCACTCTGTTTGTCAACTATTCTATACACAAATGACTCAACATGGAACTACTCTTTCTCTTTTTCAATTATTCTTTCTCCCCTTGCAAGAACAGTCCACACAAATTTTCAGCCAAAAGAAAATCCATAACAATAAACTTCCCACCACCATGCCATTTTTTATATGTTTATTTGTCAGACATGCTATAATGAATGGTTTCTTTCGGTCAATTGCCCTGACATACCAAACGCAGTTGGCTCTTTTTTTATTAGCCTCTGGACCCAAATCAAATAGAACTCATGCCAGACCAGATTGACACATTAGTAGAGCAGTACAACAAGCTTCCCCCTTTTGAGCAGACCCTTCTCCAGTTTCTTTCAGTGATTTACGAACCTGCCCATACCACGCTTATTGTCAATTGCCTTCGGAAACTCGAGATTCGCAGTCCACGCGGCAACCGCCCCACTGCTGCAAACCTGACTCATTATTTCACAAAATTTCAGGAAGCAGGCTTCCTGACTGAAGACAATCAATGCCAACCCGGACTAGTGGAAATCCTCAGCCGACTTGCAGTGGAAAATGACAATTTCAATACATTCTCCCAGATTATTCGTAAGGAAGCCCCTGTATCCTACTACTATGGCAAATGGACAACCCGCTGCTGGCGAGCCATGCGGGAAATGCGTATAGGCGTCTACACACAGGATTTTGACCTTATAGACAGCGCCCTGGAATTCCTTTCCAACCAGTGTCGTGATATACTCTCTGCCGTTCCCCCAACTGTTCGTATTGCCACAACTCCATTTGACCCAGCATGGTTCAAAAAGCTGGCTCCATCTTTTCAATTTTTCATGCTCGATTCCATTTTCAGATATGAGATTGCTTCCCTGCAGGATTACCCTGAAATTCTCACCTATCTCCAGCAGGAAACAGGGCTGGAGGAGCTGGGTATTGATGAGAAAGTCCCTTTTCAGCGCCTCCTCTTCACCCAGTATATCTTTAGAGGTCGGCTGGATGATGCCAGACAGCTAATCGACAATAACCGTGAGGGGTTCTCGGGTACCGGTGCCAGAGGAATTCTTACTTTTCTCTCCGGTGACAAAGAAAAATCCCATGAGTTATTTGAAAAGGATCTCGATTTTCTTCGTGACCTAAGCGGCAGTGAAAATGCAGCTTTTTTTGGGCCAGCCGGCCTTTTCCATGTCCTCTCCAACCTGCAGGACGACCAGCTGGATCAGGAACAGAATATATCCAGACAGATCGGAATCGCTCTCTCTCTCTTTCCCAACAGCACTGAAGAGAGGGGGTACCAGGTACTTTCCGCCTTTCTGCAGGCCAGAAGCAACAGTAGTCTTCCCGTTGAAGAAATGGGATTCAATAAAGACGAAGACCCGCACAGCCTTACTATTCTCTTTACCGCCCTCTGCCAATACTGGTTAAACTCAAGCCTACAGCCAGATGTACATAAACGGGTTGAAACGCTTTGCCAGCAATCCCTCAGCAATGGTTTCCATTTCTTCAGCCTGAACCTTGCAGCTATTCTTGCCCGGATTGGTCATGAAAGCGAAGAAAACACATCACTTATTGAGCGCTTACAGGAAGAAACAGGACTTTCTCCTCTAATCGACCTCTTCCAATCCGAAGAGCCATGGAAACGAAACCTGCAGGCCCTTATTCATGTCACATCCTCACGGAACGAACCGCTCAGCTCCCATCAGGAACGCTTGATCTGGATGATAGATGACCAGCAGGGAACGATTCAGATCAACCCCAAGGAGCAAAAAATTAATCCTTCCGGAAGCTGGAGTAAAGGGAGGCCCATTTCTCTTTCACGCCTCTACTCCGGAAAACTTGGCTACCTGACCATTCAGGACAGAAAAATAGCCGCCTCCATTGAAAAGCAGGTCAATCCGGAAACCCATGGGGTAAACTACTTCTTTGACATGGACAAAGCTCTGCTGGCCATGGTCAACCACCCATTCCTCTTTTTGGCCCAATCCCCGACAACTCCGGTTGAATTTGTTACAGGAGAACCTGAAATACTGGTCGAAGAACGGGGTTCTCAACTTCACATTCGTTTTTCCCAGCAGATCTCAGACAAAAACATCACCGTTTTCCATGAAACTCCCACGCGTTATAAAATAATTGAGATTAATGATAATCATCGCCGAATCGCTCAAATTACCGGACAAGATGGGCTAACCGTCCCCATTGAAGCAAGCGACCAGGTGCTTACGGCCATCGGTAACATTTCCTCTTTTATGACTGTCCACTCAGCCATTGCTGCTGATGAAAAGAAGGGCATGGCAACGAATATTGAATTTGTCGAAGCCGACCCATCCATCTACATGCATCTGCTTCCCTACGGAACTGGATTTCGACTGGAAATGTTCGTAAAACCCTTTGCCGATGGTGGACATTACCTCAAACCGGGACAGGGTGTGGAAAATATTATGGCCGAAGTTCGAGGCCGCCGCCTGCAAACCAAACGCAACCTTGCCATGGAAGAGACAAAGGCAAGAGAAATTGAAGAGTCCTGTCCCATTCTTGACTTGGCCATTGATCTGGAACAGGAAAATGACAGGGAATGGCACCTTCAGGATCCGGATGACTGTCTCCACGCCCTGCAGGAGCTGCAAAGCATCCAGGATCAAGTCATTATCGAATGGCCGGAAGGTGAAAAACTCACCATTACCCATCAAGCATCCCTCAAGAACCTGAATTTAAAAGTTCGCACAAATCAACAAAACTGGTTTGCCCTTTCAGGAGAGCTGCATCTCGATCAGGATACTGTCATTGACCTGCGTGAACTGCTTGCCAAGGTCAAAACATCCCGTGGTCGCTTTATTCAGATTCGGGAAGGCCAGTTTCTTGCTCTCACCCAGGAATTCAAGAAAAAACTGGAGGAAATAAACCTCTTTTCTGAAGGATACGGGGGAGAAGATGAAGAGGAACTGCTTATCCATAAACTGGCCGCAATCCCTCTGGAAAAACTTGTCACCGAGACCAAAGCCGCTGTGGATGATGGATGGAAAGAACAGATCCATAATATTCATAAAAGCCAGACCTTTACCCCGGAACTCCCTTCAACCCTGCAGGCGGAGTTGCGCGACTACCAGGTCGAAGGCTACAACTGGCTCTCACGACTTTCCTGCTGGGGTGTGGGTGGCTGCCTTGCCGATGACATGGGACTGGGCAAGACCATCCAGTCACTTGCTACCATCCTCGATCATGCCACCAAAGGCCCCTCACTTGTTGTTGCACCAACCTCAGTCTCAAGCAACTGGCAGACAGAGGCTAACCGTTTCACACCGACAATCCAGATTAAAACACTTATAGGAAAAGATCGGGAAAAAACGATTCGAGAACTTGGGAAATTCGATCTCCTGATCACCACATATACCCTGCTGCAGCAGGAGAATGAACTGCTTTCGCAGGTGAATTGGCAGATGGTTATTTTAGATGAAGCGCAGGCCATTAAAAATGCAGCCACCAAACGTTCTAAAGCCGCCATGGCCCTGCAGGCCAAATTCAAGCTGATTACCACGGGCACACCAATTGAAAACCACCTGGGAGAGCTGTGGAATTTATTCAATTTTATCAACCCGGGACTTCTGGGTTCTCTAAATAGATTCAATGAACGCTTTGCTATTCCAATTGAACGCTTTCATAATCGTGAGGCGCGCCTTAAACTAAAGAAACTAATACGCCCTTTTATTCTTCGCCGGATAAAATCACAGGTACTGGAAGAGCTCCCTCCACGTACTGAAATCACCCTGAAAGTCGAACTGAGCGAGGAAGAGACCCTCTTTTACGAAGCATTGCGGCAGAATGCCCTGGAGGTGCTGGAAAATAACAGGGTGAAAAAAGCACGCCACCTGCAGATCCTCACTGAAATAATGAAATTGCGGCAAGCCTGCTGTAACCCACGCCTTATTGCCCCCGACACCAATATCGGCAGTTCAAAGCTCAATGTATTTGCCTCAGTGGTGGAAGAACTCCTTGGCGGTCGTCATAAAGCGCTGGTCTTCAGCCAGTTTATCGGCCATCTCTCCATCCTCAGAGAATATCTTGATGGGAAAGGGATTCACTACAGATATCTGGACGGCAGCACCAGTGCAGTCAAACGGAAACAGGAAGTTGACAGATTTCAAGCAGGTGAAGGAGATCTCTTCCTTATCAGCTTAAAAGCCGGGGGCCTGGGACTCAACCTGACGGCCGCCGATTATGTGCTGCATATGGATCCCTGGTGGAACCCTGCCATCGAAGACCAGGCATCGGATCGTGCCCATCGAATCGGGCAGACACGACCAGTAACTATTTACCGATTGGTTTGCCAGCACACCATTGAGGAAAAAATTGTCAAACTGCATCAGGAAAAACGGGATCTTGCCGGAAGCCTGCTTGAAGGCTCTGACATGAGTGCAAAAATGAGCAGCGAGGATCTATTGGATCTTATTCGAGGGGCGTAAAAAAATTACGCCCCCTTACATTTTGCCACTTGCAAAACAGCATGATCGAGACCAGGCTGTATTTGAATCACTCGTAGAGGCGAGCTCCTATACAAACCTGGCTACCCCAACTAATTGTTTTTATTTTCTTTCTCTTCCTTGTAGTACTCCACGATCTCATGGGTCAGATCAAGAATGGTATGAGACTCAGGCTGCACATGAACTTCAAGACCATTATCCGTAACGGTCTTTGCTGTAATTGGTCCAATTGCTGCAATCAAAACATTCCGCATAAGCGCTTTTATTTCTGCAGGGTCATTGGTACCGACCATGGAGAGGAAATTCCGGACCGTTGACGAACTCGTAAATGTCACCATATCTACATCTCCGGACTCCAGCTGTGTGCGCAGCTGCTCTCTTTTTCCTTCCGGTGCAACATTTTGATACACTGGGGCTACAGTCACCTGAGCACCAACACCACGGAGAGTTTCCGGTAATATCTCACGAGCTTTCAGTGCGCGTGGAATAAGGATATTTCTCCCTTCCACACCCTGATCCAGGAGACTTTCAGCAAGGCCCTCCCCGGTAAACACAGCAGGGAGCAGATCCGCCCGTACTCCATACTCAAGAAGCAGATCTGCCGTGGCTCTGCCAACTGCTGCAATCCAGACACCCTTCATCTCCCGGGCATCCATCCCTTTTTTATACAATCTTTCAAAGAAATAATTGACAGCATTCAAAGAAGTAAAAAGTATCCAGTGATACTCTTCCAGACGATCAAGCTCTTCATCCATTACTTCATAAGACTTCACAGGTTCGATCTGAATAGTCGAATATTCGAGACAGTTGGCACCAAATTCTTCCAGGCCGGCAACCAGTTCAGATGCCTGCTCCCGAGTTCTGGTGACCACAATTTTCTTGCCAAAAAGAGGCCGTTTTTCAAACCAGTCAATGGTATCACGTAGATTGACAACCTCACCCACAATAATGAGTGCCGGAGGTTTAATACCTGCTCCCTGAACAATTTCTGCAATAGTATCAAGTGTTCCGACAACGGACCGTTGTTCCGGTGTGGAGGCCCAACGCACGACGGCCACTGGGGTCTTTGGATCACGCCCGTTATCAATCAGATTTTTGACAATAATGGGTAAATTCTTAATACCCATATACACGACCAGTGTTCCAGCACCAGTAGCAAGTTTTGCCCAGTCGATATTGGATCCAGGCTTGGTTGGATCTTCGTGCCCAGTCAAAAAAGCAACTGAAGCCGTGTATTCCCGATGGGTTATGGGGATTCCGGCATAGGTTGCAGCAGCAGTTGCTGAAGTAACACCGGGAACCACTTCAAAGTTGATTCCCATCTTAGCAAGCTCTTCAACTTCTTCACCACCACGCCCAAAAATAAATGGATCACCACCCTTCAGACGGACAACAGTCTTTCCGGTTTCAGCCCAGTCAATCAGCATCTGGTTGATCTCTTCCTGAGTATGAGTATGCTTTACACCACCCTTTTTCCCGGCATAGATAAGTTCTGCACCCTTGGGTACATGTTTCAACAGTTTTGGATTGGCAAGATAGTCATAGACAACAACCTCCGCCTTGCCGAGAAGATACTTGCCACGCACCGTTATCAACCCGGGATCACCTGGACCTGCACCCACAAGATATACCTTACCACGCCGTTTTTTACGATTTTGTTCACTCATAATCAATCCAACAAAGGGGAAAAGCCCCTTATACCATTTATTTTGTTCAACAATCCTGCAAAAATGTATTCACCAGAGAATACGAAAATTTTACACACTTCTCTTTTTAACAATTCTCACTCAATTCATCAAGTAAGGATGCAGCAAGGAGGGGAATCATCAACTCATGGTGTCCAGTCATATGATACCCTTTACCGCCACCGGCAGTGGGCCGGTTAACCACATTGGCAAGGGGCCTGTACTGCTTTATAAAATCAAAATTAGCAGTGGTAAAATTATCAACACGATGTCCAAGATTTCTGACTAATGTCAGGGCCTTGAGAAATACTTCCGGCAGCAATACAGCAGATCCGATATTCAGGTAAGCGCCTCCCTGGAGATTGGCCACTTCAGCGCAGAACAATCGGAAATCATGGTGAGAGGTCTTGCCAATTTCAGCACCATTTGCCGAAGGATGAATATGAATGATATCAGTCCCCACTGCAACATGTACCGTAACAGGAATCCCGAGTCGGGCTGCCGTTGCCAGCAGACTCTTATCATTATGGGGGAATTTTCTGGTCAACAGATATTCACCCACTGCCTGTCCCATTCCTATCTCTTCGCTGGCACCAAGAGAAATGGCAGTATTGAGCACTTCTCCTGTCTCCTTTGCCGCACCAAAGGCGCCATCACCGAGGACATCCCCT
>JAOZKX010000092.1 GCA_029935135.1 Desulfocapsa sp. | reverse complement strand
CCTTTTCCTGCTGGACTATCGTATTTGCTGAAGGTATACTCATGAAAAGAAAATTACTTAGCATCTTACTGCCAAACTCTCTTATAAAAGAGGCCTGACTATGATCAAACAGAATAGCGTTTTTCTTTTTCTTTCTTTTTTACTTTTCACTCCCATTGCCTCTGCCGGAACCTATCATGTATCAGTGAATGGTAGTGACTCCACAGGTTTTGGTAGTGAATTCTTCCCATGGGCAAGCATTACCCATGCCCTGGACAACACACCAAATAACGGCTCTGTTATTGAAGTCCACCCCGGAACCTATAACGGCCGCATACGAATCAGGGGCTACTTTACCCATGGTGTCACAGTCCGTTCACAAACCCCGTACGCCGCCAAACTGCGCCACACCGAAACAGTTATCACTGCCTATGGCGGGTCTACTATACTCACCAGCGGCATTACCCTGGAAGGATTTGATATCGCCCACGAGGGCGTGGGAGCAGGAGCCCTTGTGGTCCATATTGATGGTAACGGCAACAACAGTGTCAACAATATCACCCTGAAAAACAATATCCTCCATGACAGTTACAACAACGATATCCTCAAAATCAACAATGGGTGTACAAATATCGTGGTAAGCGGCAACATGTTCTACAACCAGACCGGATCAGATGAACATATTGATCTCAACAGTGTCTCAAATGTCACTGTTGAGGACAATATCTTTTTTAATGACTTCGAAGGAAGCGGTAGAGTCAACGAAAATAACACTTCCAGCTTCATCGTTATCAAAGACAGTAACGGCATGGAAGATCTGTTTATGGGCAGTCGTGATATAATCGTACGCCGCAATATCTTCCTCAACTGGCAGGGTTCAGACGGAAACAATTTCCTTCTCATCGGTGAAGACGGACAGGGATTTTATGAGGCCTACGATGTGCTGGTGGAAAACAACCTTATGCTTGGCAATTCCAGTAATGTTATGCGTTCTGCCTTCGGAGTCAAGGGATGCCGAGACATAACATTTCGCAACAATACCATTTCCGGAAACCTGCCATCCCACGCCTATGCCATGCGCCTGAATCGTGAAGGCATAAACCTGCCCAATATGAACATTCGTTTCTATAACAATGTCTGGACAGACGAGACAGGGACCATGGGTGCAGAAAATGCACAGAGCAGCAATGATTTTTCAGATACACCCATTGGAGAGACAAACTTTTTTTCTCTCACAAACAATCTGTACTGGAATGGTGGAAGTGCTATTCCCGAAGATATAAGAGACCTTGTAAACTACACAAACGACCCCGCCCGTCTAGTCGTTGACCCTCAACTTCCCCCGCCCCTGTCCATTACTCTTCCAAGGTGGCAGGAGGTACAGGGAGTCTTTGCCGATGGATCAAGCAGCATACGGGCAGCATTTTTGAACCTTACCCGATTTGCCCTGCCGACTGCCGACAGTGCCTTGATTGATGCGGCCAATGATTCTTTTGCAGCTGCCGACGACATTTTGGGTGCAGTTCGTTTGTCACCAACATCCTTAGGTGCTTATGAACTTGAGGCTCTTCCCCCGGAAGTACAACCTGTCAGCATTTCCCCAATTTTCCTTCTCCTGCCTAATGATTAGGCTGACTCATGCACCCTATTGTATCTTCAGCATACGCAGATTCATATTGGAAAGTGCTTCTTTTCGTTCCTGGGCATTGAGCTGATTGGAGATCATAGGAACCGTAATTTTCATATCATGTTCCAGTATGATCTTCTTGGTGATGGTTTCATACCCGGGTCGAGTGACGGTCAGGGTATGATCTCCCCACAGAACGCCCGCACCTTCCACAGGACTGGATCCCAAAAGAATTCCATCCAGCTCTATCAGTGCAGGATCAGCACTTGTTGCTATCCAGACCTTCACCTTTTCATTTTTATTCACACGCCCTTTCAGCTGTGACTGGATCCCGGGTATGGCTGCAGTAATGGCCTGCTGATACAGATCCAGAAGGGCATCTTCTCCGATTTCTGTCTGTACGCTTGAAGTCTGTCTGAATTTACGGGACGCCTTCCCCTCTTCCACCGCAATGACACTGCCACCTGTGGTATCCAGCGCCTGGAGGACCACCCGAAGGTTAATATTTGTAAATTCAGTCTGGTACCCCCCTTGATTAATCTTCTGACTACTGGTTGACAGTGCAAGCAGACTGCCGCGTATCAGAGCATCGCCATTGAGTGACCGTGCCGCATTGAAAAAAGTAGGGCTCAGGGGTGTGCGTCGTTCCTGGGTCGCAAAAAAACTGCCCGCTACCGGATCAGAACCATCTCGTGGCTGCAGCTTCTCAATCTGACGAACAAAATCCCTTCTATCAATAAGGGTAAAACCCGGGGAACCAAGGAGAGATTTCTGCAGAAAATAGACACCTTTTTCTGTGAATTGCTTCGAATTCAAGTCTCCGATAAGTGCTTTATCGGCACTACCCCCTGTTTCGTCTGCAAAGTCGAGCATGATAATCCGCACAGGTCGCGCCTGGACTGATTGAAGAAAGAAAAGAGTCAGCAGAGTGATGATGACAAAGAGAGTTCGTCTGGCCATGATATTCCTCTTGTAAAGTTTGGGTTCTTTAGAACGCTAACGCTAACATGACCGAAAGGCAAATTAAAATAGTTTTTTTTGTCACAAATTGCTAATCTGTGAAAATAAAGATATGTTGAAAAACAGTAAATTAAACAAATATATTATACTTATTCTCTTTTCAATTGTTTCTCACAGGAGGAGTCATTTTGAATCCATCATTACTCACCAGCGTCAGCTGTGCCTCTGTAATTGCTCTGTCACTATCAGGTTGTTCTGCTTTTCGTGTATCCACCGAGGATGTCAAACCGGAAAACCTTGAACATTATCGGGCGGATTACGATGCCTCGGATATGCGTAAAATCACCACATCCGTGGTCAACAAAATACTGGTCAGCCCCTTTCTCGCTGGACAGCCTTCTCCACCGATTATGACCATTGCCACGGTGGAAAATCGTACCCGCGAATATGTGGACACGAAAAATCTTACGGATCGAATGCGTACCATGCTCCTGCAGAGTGGCAAAATGCAGTTTGTCAACACTGCCAGAAGACAGGATCTCTTAAATGAGCAGGGCTACCAGGCAGCCAATGCAAATCCCGATCAAATGGCAGCCATTGGCACCCAGGCCGGGGCTAAATATATGATCACCGGCTCACTCACCCAGATGACCCAGGAAAGTGGCAAACAGGTCAGGCTGTCCAAACAGCGCTTAAACTACTACAAGCTGACCATGGAGATTACCGACCTCTCATCCAGTCTGATTGTCTGGACCACAGAGGAAGAATTTGCCCGTAACGAATCTATTCCTCTTATCGGCTGGTAAGCAAGAGGTGTTGCGGTACTCCTTTCAAACTCTATTCTATGCACTGCCTGCAGTGGTTTCTCTCTGCCTGCTCACATCCTGTGCAAGACATGATCTGCCCACCGCCAGAGATGCGTTTTATTTAGGCAATTACGAAGTTGCCAAAAATGAGATAGGAGTTGAAGGGGTTGATGGAAAAGACACAGTTCTCGTTTTGATGGAGCGTGGAACCGTCTACCAGGCAGAGGGTGAGTATGAAAAAAGTGCCTTGGATTTTATCCAGGCAAGCACCCTTCTTGATGGGCTGGAGACCTACTCTGTTTCAGAAGGAGTGGAAAGCTGGGTCGTAAACGATACGGTGTATTCCTTTGAAGGGGAACCGTTTGAACAGACAATACTCCACTCCATGACAGCACTCAATCATCTCGCCGTCTCCAATTGGGCAGACAGCGGAGTGGAATCAAGGAGAATTATTTATTCCCTGCGCCCTGAAGAACGAGGCGAAGAGTATCCCGACGATGCCTTTTCCAGGTACCTGGCTGCCTTTATTTTGCAAATGACCGGAGATTCCGCAAATGCAGAACAGCAATACCTGCTGGCGGATGAGTTATTGCCCGGAATCGCCATTTCTAAAAGGGGACTGATTGGCAATAATCCTGAACTCCATTGGGAGAAAAGTGGAACAGAGCGAGAACTTGTCTGCTTCTTCCTCCTTGGTCGTTCCCCCTCCATTCGAGAGCTTCGAGGAGAGAACTTTTCTGCCTATTCCCCTCCCCGGATACAACTCTACGCCGATGATCGTTATCTTGGTGAGGCAACCGTTCTCAGCAATGTGTATGATCTTGCTCTGACAACCTGGAATATTGAGGCACCGGCACGAATTGCCAAAATGGCAGCACGCATTGCCGCCAAGGAGATCATCGCCCAGGAAGTTGAAAAACAGGATGCTGCCCTGGGTGCACTCACCAGGATTATTTTGATCGGTATGCTGGAGAGACCGGATTTTAGACGCTGGGAAACCCTGCCCAGATGGCTAGCTGTTGCCAGGGTTCCCTACCCTGATGAGTATACAGGGTTTACGGTCAAGCTTTCCGGCAGTGCTGCTTCAAGCGCATCAACCATGCAAATCCACAATCCACTGGTGCAGCGGGGTAATATTGTATTCTCATTTGTCCGTGACCTGCCTGGATTTAATGCAAAGAAAACGCATTAAAGTTATCCATATTTTCGTTCAAAAAAACACCCAGACTGCCTCAAGCAAGCATTAATGAATGAAAATACGATTCTGGAAAAGATTATAACAAACCCAGCCCCCTTGAAGAGCCTTACGAATACCTGTGGATTCATGAAGAGCATGTGCAGGAAGAGCAGATTGACTGCAGCTGGTGTCACGGGTTCAGCAGAACAGAGCGAGGCCTGACAATGCCCTAATGTCTGGCTTGTTGTAGATCGTATAAAAGAGGATCTTTTAGTTTTCAGTACTTTTTTGTGGGCTGAAATTTACCAGCACTGCTGAGCGTCGTAACTCATCATCGATGGAGAGCTCGGTGAGGGAAATGTCATTGCCCTTACTGGCATCTCTGCTGCTGAGAAGAACATTCATCCAGTCCAGCCGTAGTGTTTGCTCGTAAGCAATAAGAATATCTTCCGGCCGGGCAATAATATCCTGGAGGAGGACAAGACTATCCCGGGGCATTTCAATCTTTTCTCTGGCCGTATCAACATCTGACTCCACTTCACTGATCAACTTTTTCAACTTAGCCAGTCTTTCAAGTGTTTCATGGTCGGGCCGGGAAAAGAGTTCCTGGGTACGACTCCTTCCGTTCAGCATCCTCCGCATCGACTTTAAATATTCCCGGCGTTCACGAAGTTCGGCAAGCTCTCCGCGTAATGACTCGATTCGTTCCATTGCTATGGTAGCCAAAAGTTCAAGCCCCCTTTTTTTAAGCAGATCTTTGGTCTTCTCAAGATTCCCGCTTGAGGCAACCAATCGATGATCAGTGAAGTTTACTGACCGTTGTTTGACATCTCGTAAAATAATATTCCCCTGATGCTCATGCCTGAAGATAGTCTTTTCCTGACGACTCATGGTCAACAGGGCAATGAAATCTGCCCCCTCTCCTTGATCAGCCCCACTCTTCTTTAGGGTAAGACGAAGTAACTCATCGAGCTCATCGGCAGAGCTAAAGAGAGCCTTAACCAGTGGATCAGTATGATACTGTTGTCGATTTAAGCGAACAGGACCCGGTATGGAATCGACCAGATCACTGCAATACTCCATTGCTTCCATTACCGGTGAGCGAAGAATTTTTTTATATCGTCCCACCTGGCGAATACGAGGATCTGCCACTTCGACAATCATATCTGTGGCCCGATGTATTACCAGTTCCTGTCCCCGCCTGGCCAGGTATCGTTGCCCAATCCCTCGAATCCAGGAGACAATGTTTCCCTTAGAAGAGTCACTCATAACTGATTACCTCGAAGCTGATGTACTCTGCTGATATCAATAAAATGGAGATAAAATTCCATTTCAAATGTCAGGAGATGCTACTGGAATTCCGGCAGCACCTCCAGGCCCTGAAAAGGAAAAC
Organism: Desulfocapsa sp.; assembly: GCA_029935135.1. Classification (GTDB taxonomy): domain Bacteria; phylum Desulfobacterota; class Desulfobulbia; order Desulfobulbales; family Desulfocapsaceae; genus Desulfocapsa. Next base: position 1,467 of record JAOZKX010000092.1, on the reverse strand, counting down.
ATCATCCCCCTGCTTATCGCAATACGCATTTCCCTATGGATTATCCAGAACCTCTTGAATCCAGGCCAGTGCCGCTGCTACCTTCGGAAAGCCAATCGTTGAAATAAGGAGCAGCAGGGCGTGCTGTAGTTCCTCCTCACTGGCACCTGCCTGCAGTGCACGCCTGGCATGAGAATTCACAGCCCCGACGGATCCCAACGACGCCGCAACACCCAGCTGGATTAGTTCCGATGTTTTGTTATCCAGGGGACCAGCGGTACGGACCGTTGTACCAAGGTTCTGCACCGCCTTCAGGACTTCGGGAAAGCGTTCCTGCAACTGCTGGTAATGTTTTGGGCCTTTTCCTTCAGACCTTGTTCGCTCCTTTTTTTATAGTTAAACACATTTTTTCATCGACTTTGCAATTCGTGCTTTCTTGATTATAGATTTTTTAGTAGTACTTTAGAAATTAATTCTAACTTTATTATACTCCCCTCTTCTTTTTGAATACATTTTGTAAAGAGTGCTATGCCGATTTCTAATAGTTCAAAGCTTCCCATAAGCAGAAAGAAAATCTTCCTTATCTGGCTGTTTGCCAGCCTGCCTCTGATGCTGATAACAGCTGCCTTCTCCGTGGTGATATGGAATTTCATCTACACACCGGTTCCAGGAAGCACCTGGCACCCCATCACCTGTTTTGCTGATATGCTTTTTCTTGTTCCAGTTGGTTGGTTTTTGTCATTCACATCAATTTTTGGCTGGGTAAACATCCTTTTCCTGACTATCAGTATCTATAAGAAATGGCCCAAAATGCTCTTTGGATCTGGTGCTGCCACACTCGCTGCTGGAATATTCTGGCCAATGATTTATATTACCATGCAGAGCAATTAACGGACCTTCCCACCCTGGTAACACACAGTGGCACTATAGGTTAAATATTACACCGTTTGGACATACCGTTATCCACCCATAACAATCATTTCAGTCAGGCCTCCTATGTTTTTACAAGATTATAACAAAACCGCACTCAAGTGGCAGGATGAGGAGATAAGCTACGCAACTCTTCTCCACAAGGCAAAACAGTATGCTTCCCTCTTCTCTGATACCAACAGCCGGGTTCTTATTTTTTCCGAGAACAGGCCAGAATGGATTTACAGTTTCTATGCCTCATGGACAAACAACTGTACTGTTATTCCGGTAGACTACCTCTCCACCGTTGAAGAGGTCAGCTATATTGTTCAGGACTGCACTCCTGATGTTTTCTTCTGTTCCCGTGAGCGAGAAGCTATCCTCCGTACAGTTGCCCAGTCCCTTGATTACTCCCCTCAGATTATTATCTATGAGGATATCGAAGAAGACTCCCCCCCTGCTGCTGCAGATTCTGACGACAGTCGTTTTCCTGAACCAGATTTAAATAATACAGCACTTATTATCTACACCTCCGGCACCACTGGTGACCCCAAAGGGGTAATGCTTTCTTATGAAAAT
>JAOZKX010000091.1 GCA_029935135.1 Desulfocapsa sp. | reverse complement strand
CGTCTGATTAATGTGAAGATTTCCGGAGGTAGGGAGGCGGAGGTGAGAAATGCAGCCGGGAAAATCGCAGAGCTTTGTCGGGCAGCAGTAAAAGAGGGGCTCACGGTCCTTGGGCCTGCCCCTGCCCCCATAGACAGGCTGCGTGATCGTTATCGCTGGCAGATCCTTTTGAAAGGGCAGCAGTCAGTACTGCTTCACAGGCAATGCCAAAAAATTCTAGCGAATCAATCAGATATCGCAAAAGGTGATATTACGATTGCTATTGATGTTGATCCGGAAAATATGATGTGATCAGAGAAAGAGCTTTTTCAAGGACTCCATATTTTCATCAACTTCCATCACCAGGATCTGTGCCAGGGAGTTAAGGGTGATGATGGCATTTTTATCAGCGTCCAGTTCCGAGGTCATATTGATCCGTTTCAGAATCCCCTCGTTTACCTGTTCCACTTCAGAGTAGTGTTCCTGAATGCGATGCATAAAGAAATCACTGCTTTCTCCCTGTTTGTGGGAGAAATATTGACGGAGAAGATAGGCGGATGCTGAGCGGAACATGGATTCTTCCACTGTTGCAAAGGGCAGGTGAAAACATGCCATGGGTTTTAAAATGGACATACTGGGGCAGCCGCTTGTGGCCATGATGATGCCCATGATTGATGCCAGACCTTCCTGGACGGTGGTGTCTTTACTGCATGTTCGGGCTGATGAGAGGCAGGAAACCAGGCAGGATTTGTATGAGGCAGTATCTTTAAAAGCGATGACAAGCTCTGCGATGTTGGCAGCAATGGGACAGTAATTTTCCGTGGCCAGATCCAGTTTACAGCATTTACAGCGTGAAACTCCAAGCAGTGCCCAGTCTGGAGGTGTTGTTCCTGCTGACTTGTATTCAAAGCTTTCAGCGCTGAGTTCGATAAGGAAGCGCTTTTTTTTGTTATCGGGAAAGTCAAAACAGTAATTATAAGTGATTGCTGTCATAAATCCTCAAATTTAAAAGTACACATCTGCAAAGAGATAAGGCCGAAAGGTGAGCTTGAATGAATGCCTAACCTCTTCTTGTGTTCTTATTGTAACAGGTTCGTTTAATTTTCTCAGCTTGAAAGTGGAAATCAGAAGTAAAATAATGGGTTCTTAAAATTTATACCATTTTTTCTTCGTTGAATAGGCAGAGACCCGGTTTCTTCCTGCTTCTTTGGCGTCATAAAGGGCTGCATCGGCCTGGTTGATCAGATCACTCTTCTTAAACTGGTCTATGATGGCAGGTTGTGCTGTGGCAACACCAAAACTTGCTGTTATATGATATGTGTCTTTAGGGTCTTCAAATACGAAGTCATCAACAGCTGTGCGTAATTTTTCGGCAACCTTGAGAGCATCACCACTGCTTGTGTCCGGGAGAATCACTGTGAATTCTTCCCCGCCATATCGAGCCAGCGTGTCGTATTTGCGAATGCTTTCCAGTAGCACCCTGCTGAATTCCTTGAGGATAAAATCACCCACCTGGTGTCCGTATGTGTCATTGAATTTTTTAAAGAAATCTATATCAATAAGCAGCAGAGAAAGTTTTGTCTCATTGCGGGTGGCTCGACTGATTTCATTGTCCAGACTGTTCTGAAAAAAACGATGATTGTAAATTTCTGTGAGGCCATCAAGATTTGCCAGGTTTGCCAGGAATTTATTTTTTGTTTCCAACTCCTCCGTGAGGTTTTCCAGTTCCATCTTTGTTTTCAGGAGTTCCTTGTTCATTTGGTCAAAGTCAAGATTCATCAGGCTTAGGCGAATGTTTGCCTCCTGCAGGATCTCTTGAACGGATTTTGTGTTTTTGATTCGCAGGCCAAAATATTGTCCGGCATTATCCACCTGTGTATGCACTTCATTGAAGATATGCTCAACATCTTTATCTTTCAGGCCCAGAAGCTTTTTTGCCTCCTTCCTGAAACGCTTGTGGTACTCCTGTGGTTTATCTGAATAGAGGATACTGATAAGAAGGTCTGAAAGATAGAGTGCCTTTATAGTGGTTTCAATTTTCTGGTCTCCATCCTTATAAAGAGATGGGTCGTGGTGATAAAGAATAGGAAGCAGCAGCACTTCCGGGAACCCCCAGCTTTTCGCGACTTCGTAACCGACGGCAGGATGACTGGTGCCAAAGGCCTCTTCCTCTGTATTAAGTGCGTCATGTTGTTCTTCCCGTATTTTTTGTAAAACATCTTCATACTCATCAGGGAAGGTACAGGCAAAGATCAGCTCACCAAGGTTTTGCAGGAGTCCACAGACAAAGATTTCTTCAGTGTTGGCTCCTTGAACATGCTCAAGGATGAGTTTGGAGGCCACTGCCTGAGCAAGAGAAATCTTCCAGAAGTTTTCAAAGTTAAAATGTCCTTTTTTCTTACCTGCTTTCATGGTGAGAAAGGAAAAGGAGAGGACAAGACTTCGTACAGCATTGATCCCAAGTATTGAAACTGCCTGATTGATTGAGCTTATTTGTTGTGGAAAACTGTAAAACGATGAGTTGGAGACTTTGAGAATTTTAGCGGACAGTCCTGTATCTTTAGAGACCAGATCTCCAATATCTGCCAGCGTTGTGTCTTCCCTGGCTGTGAGGGTGATAATTTCCGATGCCACTGTTGGCAGGGTGGGGAGTTCGGCAGAGGCAAGTACTGCAACAATAGTTTGTTCTTTATTCATATGGATTACTCAGTGAGTAGAAAAGGTGAAGGACTGTTTATCCGAAGCACAAAAAAACCTAGTTAAAGTATAGCTTTTTCAGGGAGAAAATATCAAGTAAATGCAATATGTTTTCATGAAAAAAGATCATGCAGGATCACCATTCTCCGGGTATGTGCATGGTTTTCCGAGGTAATTGTTGAATCGTAAGCTGTCACCCCTTTCATTGATATATTGCGGGGTGAGTGGGATCTTTCCCTTGCCCCCAGGCGCATCAAGGGCGTATGTGGGTACAGCCATACCGGAAATACTGCCTATCAGTCTGCGCATGATAGCAATGCCGGAGGAAGTATGGGTGCGGAAATGGTTGGTTCCTCTGGTAAGATCTGTTTGAAACAGATAGTAGGGTTTTACCCGAAGGCGTAACAATCCCGTAAAAAGAGTTTGCAGAGTTTTGTAATTATCGTTCACTCCTTTTAAAAGCACTGTTTGACATCCCAGGGGGATTCCTGCATTAGCAAGCAGAGTACATGCTTTTTCAGCTTCGACTGTCAGTTCGCGCGGGTGGTTGAAGTGGGTGTTGATATAGAGCGGATGGTGTTTCTGCAGCATTGTTACAAGTTCTTTGTTGATGCGCATTGGCAGGGTGCAGGGGACTCTGCTGCCAATGCGGATTACTTCAATTGTTTTGATGGCTCGCAGTCGACTGAGAATGGAATCCAGTCGTTTATCTGACAGCAGCAGCGGGTCACCGCCTGAAATTAATACTTCCCGTATTTCTTTGTTTTCACGGATATATTGAATGCCTGCCTGGATGGTCTCTTCGGTGATCAGCATCCTTTTTGTGCCAACTTTTCTTTTCCGTGTGCAAAAACGGCAATACATGGCACATTCGCTGGCAACCAGAAAGAGAACCCGATCAGGATATTTGTGCACCAGGTTGGGAACCGGACTGAGCTTCTCTTCTCCTAAAGGGTCGTGCATACAGACAGAGTCACACAGCTCTGCAAGATCCGGGACAGCCTGTTTCCAGAGGGGGTCACCAATAGAATGGATAAGATTTAAATAATAAGAATTAATTCTCATCGGATAGGTTGCTATAACCTGCTCTAATGCGTTACAGTCAATAGTGAAGTGTTGAGCAAGGGCAGCAGGGGTACAGGCTGAGTTCTGTAAAATAGTTTTCCAGTGTGTCATGGCACACATTATGAAATATTGAAGAAGAAAAGTCAATTTCCCTGGGCTGGTGGGGTGTGATTTTGGGATAGCTAACTGCAGTTAACTGGATCAATGGAGAAATTATGTCTGAGAATCAATATGGTTTTAAGTATGATGAGTATGGAAACACCAGGGAAATTCTGGTGTATACCAGTGGTGCAACTGTCAACAATATCAGCTTCGTGAATAAAGGAACTGCCTTCAGTCTTACCGAGAGGACGCGTTTAGGATTGGATGCGGCATTACCGCCGACTGTTCGCGGTCTTGAAAGCCAGGTTGAAAATTCTCTGATTAAAGTAACTGCAAAAGATTCTCCCATTGAGAAGTTTATCTATATACGTTCTCTTTTTGACCGTAATGTCGTTCTTGCCCATGCCTTGATTAAAAGCGACATTGAAAGGTTGATGGGCATAATATATACCCCCACAGTGGGGCTTGCTGTTCAGCAATATTCCTCCATGTTTCGCCAGGCAAACGGCTTACATTTCTATCCGGGAAATATTGATCAGGCGGAAAATATCCTGCGCAGGTATCTGCACCGTGATATCCGGGTGGCTGTGGTAACTGACAATCAGGGTATTCTTGGTATTGGCGATCAGGGTGCAGGTGGTATTGCCATTTGTCTTGGTAAGCTTATGCTGTATACCCAGGGAGCGGGGGTTGCCCCCTGGCACTGTTTGCCCATTTCACTTGATGTCGGGACGAACAATGAGGAGTTGCTTGCAGACAGTGACTATCTTGGCTGGCGGCATCACCGATTGACCGGAGATGAATACCTTAATTTTATCGGCCGTTTTGCCTGCGCATTTAGAAATGTCTTTCCCAATGCGCTGTGTCAGTGGGAAGATTTTTCTAAGCAGAAGGCTTTTGCCATTCGTGATACCTACCTCCATGACCTGATTTCATTTAATGATGATATCCAGGGCACCGGAGCGGTAACCCTTGCTGGAATTTTGACGGCCATGCGAATTAAACTGGAAAAACTTGAAGATCAGATCTTTCTCGTCCATGGCGCCGGTGCCGGTGGGGTCGGGGTGGCAGAACAGATTGGGGTGGCACTGGTTGAAGCAGGGCTCACTGAAAAAGAAGCACGGGATTGTATCTTCACCCTTGATTCCAGAGGCGTTGTGACCAGTGATCGAGATATAGAAGAGTATAAGATGAAGTTTTCCAAGGATAAGGCTGCTTTTCCCTGGCTCCAGGACCCTCTCAATCTTTCCCTGGAAGAGGCGGTAAAACATGCAGGGGTGACGGTCTTAATTGGCACTTCAGGTCAGGGGGGTTGTTTTACCAAGGAGGTTGTGCAGGCAATGGTTGCAAATAGTGAGCGACCGGTAATTATGCCCCTTTCCAATCCCACCTCTATGACTGAGGCCTTACCGGAAGATATTTACCGCTGGACCGACGGAAAAGCCCTTGTGGCGACGGGAAGTCCTTTTGATCCTGTTCAGCATAATGGTGTGGATCACCGTATTGGACAGTGCAATAATGTCTTTGTCTTCCCAGGTGTTGGCCTGGGGGTGTTGGGGGCCGGTGCCCGTGAAGTGAAACCGCAGTTTTTTACTGCGGCAGCCCATGCTGTTTCCTCCTGTGTCACAAAGGCAGATATGGAACAGGGCTGTTTGGTACCTCCGGTGCATACTTTAAGTGAGGTGAGTGGCAAGGTGGCGCTGGCAGTTGCCATGTCTGCAGTGGAGCATGGTGTCAGTCGGCCCTGTGTCTTCTCTACATTTCAGCATGAGGGTGATGAGGCGAGAATGAGTGAGCTGTTGCGCCGAATGCGCTGGGAGCCTGAATATCTTCCCATTGTTTCGATGTAACTGTTTTTTTTTGGATACTGTATTTATAGGGAATTAAAATGAAGAAAAAGAATTTGCTGTGGCTGGGAATGGCCTTTCTCCTCCTGTTGCCGCTGTTTCAAGGATGTGGCAAAAGTAAACTCGTTACCTCCTGGATGGATGTGGCGCGTCCACAGTACAAATTGGAAAAAGTCCTGGTTGTCGCTGTGTTTAAAGATCCTGTTACCCAAAAGATTTTTGAAAGGAGTTTTGTCCAACTTTTTGAAAAAAATGGTGTTCGGGCCGTAGCCGGAAACAGTTACGGTCTGACAGGGCAGGACGAACCGCATAAACAGGCGATTGATACCGCCGTTCAGAAATCAGGGGCAACAAGTGTTCTGATTACCCATATACTCAGTGTCACAACCAATACCTATCATGATCCCGGCATGGACGATTATGTTGTGTATGGTGGTTATTGGGATTCAGTCTCCGGCTATCACAGCTATGTGTACCATCAGGTCTGGGCTGCTGAGTCCACCATTGAAAAACGATTAGAACGAATGGAGGTGACAATATATGATACTGGGGATGGGAAACCTGTCTGGTCAGCACGATCAGAAAGTGTCAATCTGGAAGAACGATTGAAAAAAGATGATGAACAGCTGGAGGCACTGTTTATTGCCGACCTTCGGAAGAAAGATATTCTCTGATTGGGTGTTTTCTGTGAACCTGTCTCCACTTACAAACACTGCCGCTAAGGGCATCAGCTTTCTCTTGTTTTCTCTCCTCTTTCTCCTGGTGGCGGAGAGTGTCCTGGCAGAGGAAAAGCAATTTTTACGCAATCATATAGAACAGATTGAGAGGCAAAGTGATTATACCATAGGTGGTGAGCTGTTCGTTGCTCATCACCTCCTCCATACTATCTACCGAAACAATCAGTTTCAACTGTTGTGGCAGAAGCCTGAAAGTGTGGCTCAGTTGCTTGACGCCATTCAGACAAGTGTCCTCGATGGATTAACTCCTGATGATTATCACCTGCAAGCGTTGTTGCGCCTGAGGGAAAAGAAAGCAGCGGGGATGGAGTATCACACCCTTGCTGTAAACTTTGACCTGTTGCTGACTGATGCACTCATTCGTCTTGCCTACGACAAGCGTTTCGGTAAGGTTGATCCCAAGCATTTGCATCCCGAATGGAATCTCCCTGAAAAGACCCTGTTGCGAGATCCTGCCACTACAATAGAAAATGCGGTAACGGATGGTACCGTAGGCAGGGCTTTGGCATCTCTTACACCTCCGTCTTTAATATATCATCATTTAAAACAGGCACTGGCCAAATACAGAAGAATTGCAGAACAGGGTGGCTGGGATGTTGTCAGTAGCGGACCGGCAATGAAGCTGGGCATGCAGGGAGGGCGTGTACAGGCGCTGCGGGATAGATTGTTTCGTACTGGAGAGCTGGCAGGAGAGGATAGGGCTTTGCCAGTTTTTGATAAAGGGCTGCAGCAGGCAGTTGTTCGTTTTCAGCAGCGTCACCATCTTGATGCTGACGGGGTGGTTGGCAGACAGACCCTTGCAGAACTCAACACGCAGGTGAAAGAGAAGATTAATCAAATCCGAGTGAATCTGGAACGGGCCCGTTGGATTTTACATGATATTCCGGAAACGGTTATCCTTGTAGATATAGCTGGTTATGGGCTCCGATATTATCATAAGGGGAAACTGGTGTGGCAGACCAAGGTGGTGGTGGGGCAACCGTATCATATGAC
>JAOZKX010000451.1 GCA_029935135.1 Desulfocapsa sp. | reverse complement strand
ACTTATGTATAAGAAAAGAGTTCTCGGTTTCATTTGTAATTGAGGCTGATCGCTCACACTCTTGAATGCAGGTTGCATCAATTTTAGCCTTTCCACATCCTGTCACCTGATGAAAGAGACATGGTCTGCTGGTCATCAGCAAAATCGGATGGTAGATGCTGTAATACAGTCTGAAGTTGTCGGGGTTCGTAATGGATTTTATCTGACTTCTTTTGATCTCATTTGAAATAAAAGATCCGGAGCAATGAAATTTCTCTTTTAAACAGAGCAGGCTATATGAATTTACAATATTCATATAAGGGCCAGCTATCCAGGAGATCCCTCTCTGATAGGCTTCGTAAGCGATGCCGCTGTTATTCGTTATAATCCGTTTTGGCTGAACCTGTGTAAGGAACTGTACTGCTGCATTGTAGTCTTCTCCTATTATTACAGATGGAAACCAGGGAATGAGGGTTTTGTTTTTTCTAAAAAGATCCACCAACTCCGAATATGTCTGTCCTAAACTATCGGGAAGCTGGAAGTAGATATCTGCTTCTGTCTCGTTGCCAAGGTATAAATCGCTTTCTGCAGAGATGAGTAGAGAAAGGGTGGACTGCATTTCTCCATTTTTCAGTTTTTTGAGGCGTGGGGCCTCAATTGGATCAACAAACTCTTTTGCCCCAAGTAAAACAAACAGAACCTTCTTTTTCAGTGTGGTGAGTTCTCTAAAGGATAGAAAAAGAGCACTTTGCAGATTGTCTATGTTTAGATGTTGAATAAAGTACTCCGAATCATCAAGCGCCTTAAATCGATTGAACAACATTTCGTAATCCAGGCACTGACAACTGCCCTTCTGTTTCCTTGGAATACCCACATTTTCGGCAGGGCATGGAGTTGTTCTGGCAAGATTTTCATCAGAACAGACAACAAAGGATGTTTCAGGAGATGTTACAGATAGTTGTAAAGGTGTGCCTGGTTTTCCTGAAAAAGCGATTGTCAAAGGTGTCTTCTCAATGCTTATATTGTCAATTGCTTTTTTAACATGCCGTATAATTGCTGTTTTTTTATCATAAAGCTCTCTCTTGGCTTTTTCGATCGTTCCACCTGTTGTTGCAGCAAGGTGCAGAGCGGAATGATCACGGGGATTGTCGATAAACATACTGCTGGTAATCTTTCCCTGTAAAAAGGAATTTGAAAAGTCCCTGTTAAAGACGGTGTACAGGTCGCAGTTTTCACTGTCCAGTGCTTGTTGCTTATACAGCTTCTGGAGTTGTTGCCGATAGGCGCTGACCACCGTATAGACATAGTGAGACTTTTTGATTCGTCCTTCAATCTTTATGGAATCAACCCCTGCTGCAGAGAGTGCCTCCAGGTTGGCAAAGGCCGAGTTATCCTTAAGATTAAGAGGGAAATCATTTCCTGCAGCAGTGGGAAGATATCTGCTTCTACATGGCTGACTGCATCTGCCACGATTGCCTGAGTTACCGCCATGAACGGAACTCATATAGCAGATTCCTGAAAAAGAGAGGCAGTAGGAACCATGGACAAATATTTCAGTGAAGATATCTTTTTTATGTGCTGTTGCAGTGAGTGATTGTATTTCATCCAGGCTTAATTCCCGGCAGAGATTTACTCGGCTGGCATTGAGCCTATCCAAAAAACATATCTGTCCCTCATTGTGGGTAGTAAGTTGAGTGGATGCATGAATATGAAGGGTGGGGAAATATTTGGAGAGAAAATAAAACATTCCCAGATCCTGAACGATCAGCCCGTCGATCTGGGTATTGACTAATTTGTTCAGCAGGGTTGTGAGGGCCGGGATTTCACTATCCACTATAATGATATTCAGGGTCAGGAAAAGCTGGCAGTTGTTTTTGTGAGCAAATCGTATAATTCCATTCAGATCTCCAATGGTTATATTCTCCGCCCGGTTTCTGGCATTGAATCGATCCAAACCACAGTATACGGCATCTGCCCCTGCTATAATTGCAGCTTTGATGGAATCAATATCTCCCCCAGGTGCCAGTAACTCAATTTTTTTTTTCATAGGTGGGACGAAGATAGCATTCTTTGTTCTTAAGTGGGTAGAAAACGAAGGTGGGGCAGGGAAGGGGCAAAAGGTATAAACAAAAAACGGCTTACCAGGTTAATGTCCTGATAAGCCGTTGAATAGAATGGGGTGAGTGATGGGACTTGAACCCACGACCTCCTGGGCCACAACCAGGT
>JAOZKX010000450.1 GCA_029935135.1 Desulfocapsa sp. | reverse complement strand
TCTTTGCGTTACTTCAGTCAAGATAGTCACTTGAGTCGTTTTCTTCCCCATGCTTTATAAAGGAAAGGCGAAGAGAGGAGGAGAGACTCTACTCATTTCAGGAGGTTCCGCCCTTCCTTCCTGAATAGACAAGCTCAGGCCGTTTAAGCACAACCCTGGTATCAGAGGGGACAGAATCGGTGAGCCAGATATTGCCGCCTATGACTGACCTGGTACCAATTGTTGTGTCTCCGCCAAGGATGGTGGAGTTGGCATAGATAATGACATCATCCTCGATGGTGGGGTGGCGTTGCACATCTTTCATTTTTGTGCCGGCATCTTTGGGAAGGGACAGTGCGCCCAGTGTGACTCCTTGATAGAGGCGGACACTGGCCCCGATCTTTGTTGTTTCCCCTATCACCACTCCTGTTCCGTGGTCAATAAAGAACCCCGGGCCGATGGTTGCTCCTGGGTGGATATCGATTCCGGTGAGGCTGTGGGCATGTTCCGTCATTATCCGGGGGATAGTTGGAACTTTTAACAGGTACAGTTCATGGGCCATACGAAAGATAGATGTGGCAAGGAGTCCGGGATAACAGAATATCACCTCGTCACTGCTGCTTGTTGCCGGATCGCCTGCAAGGGTTGCCCGAATATCTGTGGAGAGCAGTGCCGATATTCCGGGCAGCGTTTCAATAAAGGAGAGTGCTTTTCGATGACCCAGCTCCTCACAGTGAGAGCAGGGTTGATCGGTGCGGCGGCATTCGTGACGAATGGCCATAATGATTTCGTTGCTCAGCCGTTCATAGAGTTCGCTTGTTTCTTTTCCCAGGTAATATTCAAGGTTCGAACCGTGGAGCTTTGTTTTTGTAAAATAACCAGGAAAGAGGATCTGTCGAACCTGATAGATGATATTGATAATGGCCGTATGCGACGGTATGGGGACGGGGCCCACATGGTCGAAACAGTCCTCTGTCTGCCAGGCGGCAACCAGAGTTTTTACCACCGGCGGTACTTTGTCGTGCAGGCAACTGCTGTTATACGCTTCGTGTTCGCAATGCTCCGGAATATGAATGTCATCTGCCACCTGGATCTCCTCTATTCTTTATGCTCGTGTGAGTCGATGTCGTTTTGGATCTCCTCCACTGCCTGCTTAAGGGGCATCCCGTTATTAAGCTTTGCTTCCGGATCAATGGCAAGGAGTTCTTTCCATGTCTCAATGGCTGCCACTGGTTGGTCGAAATCGTAGAGAAGAACAATGCCTTTATTCAGGCGCGACGGGGCATGGTTGGGGTTAATGGAAAATGCGTGTTCAAACGCCTCTATTGCCTTCTCTGGTTGGTTGTTTCTTCGGTACATAACACCTAAGTCTGTCCATACATCAGCATTGTCCGGCTGCAGTTCAAGAGATTTGTTGTATGCCTTGATTGCTTTTGCTGCCTTGTCTGTATCGTAATAGAGATGACCCAGTCTGGTCCAGGCCTCCACATTGCTTTCATCCGCCGTCACTTCCCGCTCCAGATTGTTGATCGCTTCCTGCTGCTGACTGCTGACATTTGAGGTCTGGGGACCAGCTTCAGCAGCTTCGTGCTGCTGAGATGTATTGTTTGCTCCAAGCTTATATACGGCAAACACTGTTCCACTGATAAAGCCCAGGATGAAACCGATAATTATTGCGTATATCACGGTCTCTTTTTTGACCATTGTGCTTTTTTCTGTCATTTGTTGTTTCCTTTGTGCTAAAGGGCGAAATGCCCACTGGACAATGTTAATTTTTGAGAATTCAGCAAAATGCTGCCTTTTAGTGCCTTACTCCCTAAAAGCAGCAATAAAAAACAGGTAAGCGAGGCATGAGACTCCGAGAAGTTGTAAATATAATATAAAATCAAAATGGTACAAATACCCTCAAGGCACTTATGCCGGCCTCACTTACCGTTTACCGGTGTTCGACATGGTAGAATATAGACAGGATTACAATGCTGTCAAATCATGTCGTAAGAAAGTGTAGCAAAACTCCAGGAGAAGATAAAAGGAAAAAGGTGCTGTCCTCGTGCTTTTATGCTATACACTCTTGTTTTGATAGAGCAATGTGGGGTATGGCCTTTGCGGATATTGCATTTTTTAGAGAAGCCATAAAAAAAAGGCGATATTCCTGTATGTCAGAATATCGCCTTGAAAATGCTGGAGGCGGCGAGCGGATTTGAACCGCTGAATCATGGTTTTGCAGACCAGT
>JAOZKX010000090.1 GCA_029935135.1 Desulfocapsa sp. | reverse complement strand
ACAATACTCCTGCAGGTAGCGTGAGGGGAATATTTGTGGGCGAAAGCGTCCTGCAGAGACAATAATCTTTTGTGGAGCAACAGCTGTCAGAAATTCCTTTGAATTTGAAGTTTTTGAACCATGATGGGGTGAAAGAAGAAATGTGGACTGCAACTGGTTGTGTTTGGAGAGGAGTTGCTGTTCGATTTGTTTGCTGATGTCACCTGGAAAGAGGCAGGAAAAGCTACTGCTTTGCAAGCGAATAATAAGGCTTGTATCATTTGAATTTGTGGACTGCTTTTGGGGGACTTCCCTGCGGTCATGGATAGGGTTTCCGATGTTCGTTATCTGCTCGTCTTTACTTTGATACAGAATTTCTCCTCTGCCGGGTGTGTTGACCGCAATTCCCAGCTCCTTTGCAAGCACAAGGAGGTCATCATAGCCTTGGTCATGGCCAGTTTCGCCATTTGTCCAGAGGATATCAGGCTGAAAGTGCTGCAGCAGAAATGGAATGCCGTTGTAGTGGTCGGCGTCCGGATGGGTGATAATAATTTGATCCAGCTTGCTGATACCTCTCTGCCAGAGATAGGGGGCAATAATCTGTTCACCCACATTAAATCTGGATGAAGAACTGCCCCCTCCATCAATAAGTATTTTTTCTCCGTCTGCAAATGAAATAAATGTCGAACTGCCCTGGCCCACATCAAGGAATGTGATTTCTGAAGCATTTGAGAATCTGTCTGTCAGGAGTTGTATTGGAAAAAAGAAAAGAGAGCAGACGACAATGAAAAGTGGGATTGTTTTGCTCCGTGAAAGAGTGCTCAGGCAGAGCATAAGGGTGGCATAGTACCAAACAATAAGGATGCTATGTGGTGTGGCAAACCAGAGACTGGAGAAGCTGATATCTGCAAAAAAGTTTGCAATATATATTGCTGCCATAATGCCATATTCTCCAAGATGGAGACACCATTCTGCTGCTGTCGGGCTGAAAAATGAAAAGCAAATGGCCAAGAGGCCAAGGGGCAGACTCCAGAGACAGAGAAGTGGTTCGAGGAGAAGGTTGGCGATAGGACCAACAGTTGAGATGCGGTGAAAGCTATGGATGAGGAGTGGTGCGGTGCCTATGGTGGCAGCTATTGAAACAAACAGTGCAGCACATACCCAACGAAAAGTGATATGCACAATGCGGTGTCTGGCCTGCTTTTTATCATGTTTTGCTTGGAGGAATACGGAAAGACTCGGCAACACCAGAATAAGTGAAGCCACAGCGGCAAAGGAGAGTTGAAATGAAACGGTGAACAGGCTACGGGGATTCAGCAGGAGAACAACCAGGGCTGCTGCGGCAAGTGTAGTGAGTGGTGACTGTTTTTTATTGCTGCAGAAGGCAAGGATAAATACCAGCACCATAATAAGAGATCTGAGAACAGGAGTCTGTGCTCCAGCGATAAGGGCATAAGCACAGAGGAGAGGGATAGTTGCAATGAGAGCTGTCTTTTTTGCTGAAAAGTGGAGCATGAAACGCTCAGAGCGTCTTGTCAGCCAGTAGCAGAAGAAAAAGAGAGCGGTTGCAAGAAGGGAGAGATGGAGGCCGGAAATTGCTAAAATATGCAGGCAGCCAGAGGCTTTAAATCCCTCAAGAATTGCAGGTGAAAGAGTGGACCGATCACCGATAAGCAGTGCCTTATAGATTCCAGCATGTTGTGGTGAAATGCGTTTTTCAATAAGGTTGCGAACTCTGATACGCACTCGTTCTGGGAGGTAACGCAAATCATGCAGCCATGATGGGTCGTTTGCTAATACCTGAATGTGGGCAGGAGTGAGTATTCTCCCGATTGTATGAATATTTCTGGAGGCAAGAAATGCAGGATAATCAAAACCTCCCGGGTTTCCGTAGCGATAGGGGAGTGAGAGTTGGGCGCGGATAACGAGTTCAGTACCCGGCTCTATTGTTGCCGGCAATGCACCTTTTAGTCGCAGTTGTACCAGTCCGTGCACACGAGTGAAGCAGCTTTTTCCTTTGTTTCGTAGGCTGTGACTTTTTAGCAGGATGGTACTTTTTTTGCCGTCAAAGAGAACCATACTGTGCAGGGTCCCTGTTAATACACTATCTGTTTCCTTGCTGATATGTGTTCGGATATGGTTCTCCTGAGACGAGCGTTGCTGAAAGTATGCAGCATGGCTGAATCCAAGGCTTGTCACGGTGAGAAGAAGAAATAGAGCAGTCTCATACTCTTTTCCATGCCGGTAACTGTAGAGGACAAGAAGCAGAAAGAGTGCTGAAATTGAACTGATTGTCAGAAAAGGCAGGGGAAAAAAGCGATGAAGACTGATACCTATGATAAAGGCAACGGTGAGGGTAATAAGAAGGTATTGGTTGAGAGAGGTGTACAGCCGGTTCACAACAGTTCTTGTAAGAACGAAAGATGTCGGTCGATAACACCCTGCTGCTCGCGTATGCATGTCTGCGCTGCAATACCGGCAGAGTTTCTGCTCGTATCATCCTTGAGCAGACGATGAAGGGTGATGGAGAGTTCTTCATCGTCAAACACGGTAAATGCACCCTGTACACGAAGTAATTTTTCACTGATCTCAGAAAAATCCTCCATGTGCGGTCCAAAGAGAACAGGGGTTGCAAAAATAGCCGGTTCAATGGGATTGTGCCCGCCTTTGGCAACAAGGCTTCCCCCGACAAAGGCAATATCACAATGACTGTACGCGCCCCCGAGTTCACCGATAGTGTCGAGGATAAAGAGATCTCTCCCGCCCGCATTGATTTTGCTGCGCATATTGCCCTGTAACTGATAGGTGCTGGCAATATCCTGGATTTCCTTTCCCCGGCGGATATCTCTGGGTGCGATAATAAGATAGAGATCCGGGAAGGTAGATTTTAATTCCTGGAAACTCTTTAGCAGTATCTCTTCCTCTCCCTTATGAGTGGAACCGGCAACAAATAGCTGCTGATGCTGAGGCATGGTGAAGGAAAGGGCTTGTTTATCCTTTGAAGGCAGGAAGAGAGCGTTGTCAAATTTAAGATTGCCAAGCGTTTTTATCTTTTCTCCGTCCACCCCCAGATGTATCAGGTTGTTTCTATCTTTTTCGGTCTGCATGCAGAGGATTTGAAAGCTATTGAACTGTGGTTTGAAAAAGAAAGAAAATCGTTGGTAGGATTGCATGGATTTGGCAGAAATACGGCCGTTGACCAGCATGGATGGGATGTTTTTCTGTCTGAGGGTGGTGAGGAAGTTGGGCCAGAAATCTGTTTCAACCAGGATAAAGAAATCCGGTTGGATTCGTCTGAGAAAATAGTGGATTACGGGCAGGATATCAAAGGGGAAAGAAACGAAATAATCAATGTCCTGAGAGAGGAGTTTTTCAGCTGTTTTAGCTCCTTCTTTTGAAGAGGCAGAAAAAACCAGCTGCACATCGTTCATCTCTTTTCGAATACCGCTGACCAGGGGCAGGGCTGAAGTGACTTCGCCTACTGACAGGGCATGTATCCAGATGGTTTTCTGTCCGTTGGCTTTGGCAATGGACTGCAGGCCAAAGCCCAGACGATGCAGACTGCGCATGCGGTACTTGGGGACGAAGATGATGATCGCTGCCAGAGGGATGAACAGCAGAGGCAGGAGCAGTATCTGCAATATGTTATATAAAATTATCATGGATGACTGTCAGGTTGAGAGTTGAAATAACTCTACCACAATTGACTTTGACTGGATACAATAAAGGCAGACCAATAGTAAAGGAGTCTTTCTATGCAAATGATGGATATGTCTGGTTTCCGCCTGCTCGTTTTTTTCTTTATCGTCTCATTTCTCAATTCACCACTGTTTGCTGCTGCAGAAGATGCAGGGTCGATAGTGAAAAAAATAGAGGAGAATTTGAATGGTAAAAGTGCTGTGATGGATATTGAAATGATGGTAAAAACCAGTCGCAGCAAACGCACCATGCGGATGAAAAGTTATTCTATCGGACAGGAAAAATCATTTATTAAGGTGCTCTACCCTCGCAAAGATGAAGGGATAACCTTTTTAAAGGTGGACAACGGAATGTGGCAATATGTGCCACGCATTGAAAAGGTTATCAAGATTCCGGCTTCCATGATGTTGCAGAGTTGGATGGGAAGCGACTTTACCAATGATGATCTCGTGAAGGAGAGCTCTCTCAGTGACGATTATCAGGCCCAGGTGCTTAGGGAAACAGGCACAGAATACGAGTTGCAGTTGCTTCCCAAGGACGATGCACCGGTTGTCTGGGGAAAAATTGTCATGTCTGTTTCCAAACAATATTTCCTGCCGACAACTGTTGCCTATTATGATGAAGATGATGTTCTGATACGGCAACTGTCCTATACAGATGTTAAGGTATTTGGTGAGCGCCATTATCCATCTCGCTGGATTATGGTTCCGATGACAAGTGAGAAAAAAGGTCATGAGACGATTATGGTAGTTTCCAATGCTCTTTTTGATGTTGAGGTGGATGAAGCCTATTTTAGTAAACGTGCTCTGAAACGGTTTTCCAGATAAATCCCATGTTCTTTGAATTGGCACTACGCAATGTACAGGTGAACAGGAAGCGCTCTGTCATTACTCTGTTGCTGGGGACACTCAGTACCGCCCTGCTCGTTTTTTCTTCTGCCTGGATGGATGGTTCGCATCAACAGATGCTTAAAAGCGCGGTGGAAAATTATTCCGGATATATCCAGATAACAGGGGAAGATTTCAGAGAAAATCCCAGTTTTGAACATTTGATTTTTGATCTTGATAGTCTGCAGGAAATGGTTGCGGAAGATAATGAAGTAGATGTTTTAACTCCCCGTTTTGAGTCTTTTGTCTTGTATTCCGTGGGAGAAAAGGGTGTTGGCGGCATGCTGACAGGTATTGATCCTGAAAAGGAGAGCATGGTCTCAAGGCTTCATGCCTCTTTAAAAGAAGGAGAATACCTCAGCCGCGGTGATACGAATCAGCTCTATATCGGAAATGAGTTGGCCCATCGGCTTCATGTTACGATTGGGGATGAAGTTGCCTTTGTCGGCAGTGGTGCCGATTATTCTTTTGCAGCTGATATGCTGATTGTAAAAGGAATCTTTCAAACAGGACTGTTTGAATTTGATGCGAGCAGTGCCTTTCTGGCGAAGCCGTATTTCGATATGATTATGGCTGCAGACAATATGGCCACCCATGTAATTGTTCTTCCCAAAAATACCGCCCAGGCGGATGCCCTGGCAGGGAAACTGGGAGAGGAAATCGGGGCTGAGTACCAGTGTGCCAGCTGGCTGCAGACTATGGCACCCCTTGTTAAATCAATGAAGCTGGATTCTGTTTTTGGCTATATCACCCTGGCAATTATTTTCACTGTGATCTTTTTTGTGGTTATGATCTATACCCTGCTGGCGGTGTTTGCAAGAATCAGAGAAATAGGGATTATGCGTGCAGTGGGGACAACACCCAGACAGATTGTGACCCTGCTCCTTTTTGAATCGTCCATGCTCGGATTTATCAGTGTCTGTGTGGGTGGTTTGATCGGTGCCGCCTTTGCCTGGTATTTTTCTCTTCATCCCATGGTATTTGCCGGTATGGAGGAGCAGTTTAAGCAGTATGGACTTGCTGTGTCAGCTATCCCCACCGCATTTGAGCCTGTCACAATCCTCCGGGATATGCTCGTCATGTTTGTATTGCTGCTGCTCTCCACCCTCTATCCCATCCTCCATGTCAACCGCTATCAACCGATAGAGGCAATACATCATGTATAAACTGGCACTGAAAATGGCATGGGCATCACTGGGACGCCGGACGGTACGATCCTCTATGGTCATTTTGATGATCTGTATCAGTCTCTGGGGCCTGCTTCTCATGCAGGGCATATATGACGGAATGACCGAGCAGATGATTGCCAATGCCATTCGCAGTGACTCCGGCCAGTTATCTCTCTTTGGCCATGGCTATCGTCTGGATCCATCTTTACAGACAACCGTTGTCATGCAGACAAAGAGCGGGCCAAAGCTTGCGGAGTATCTGGATAATGATGCAAGGGTCTCCAGTTGGGTGAAACGCCTTCGCCAAAATGGACTGGTTGCCACCGCCCACTATTCGAGAAATACAGAACTCTTTGCTCTGGACAGTGAACGGGAAAAGGATCATGGTGGTCTGCAGAAGTATCTTGTTCAGGGTGAATATGGTTTTGGTGAGCAGCAAAAGGGTGCCATTATAGGGTATAAACTTGCCGAGAAGTTGCATGTGAGGGTGGGGAAAAAAATCATCTTGTCGGCCCAGGATGCAAATTCTGAAGTGACTTCAGTTGCCCTCAGGATCACAGGTATTCTAAAGACCAATAATTTATGGCTGGATGAAAATGGCGTTTTTATAGCCCTTGCCAGGGCAAGGACATTTCTTGGGATGGAGCAGGGTGTGAGCCAGATCTCTATTATGTTACATGATGATCATACGCTTGGAGAACTGCAGCAGGACCTGCAAGGTCTCTTTCCTGGAAATGATATCCTCCGCTGGGATGAAATGTATCCGGCCCTTATGCAGTCACGCGTTATTATGAAGGGATTCAGTCTGGTTATCTCAATTATGATATTTGCAATTGCCGGATTGGGTATTTTCGGGGTGATGCTGGTTTCTGTGCTCGAACGCATTCGTGAATTCGGTATTATGCTTGCCATCGGTACAGGTTTTGCTCAGATTCGTGCTGTCATTCTTTTGGAATCACTGGCCATGGGAATCAGTGGGTTTTTTGCCGGGGCACTATGCGGTGGGCTAAGTCTGTACTATTTTAAACTCTATGGGCTCGATCTCACCCTTTTCAGTGATGCCTTTGAAGAGTTTGGTGTGGACGCGGTGACCCACGCCATTATCCGACCCGACTATTTTATTACTGCATTTGTTGCCGTTCTGCTGGCGACCATTGTCAGTGCCTATTTCCCTTTGCGCATATTAAAAAAATCGAGACCCATTGAGGTAATCAATGAGTTATAATGGATACTATGAGTGATTTTCTAGAGGTAAACCAGGTCAGTAAGGTTTTTTCTCCTGATAAAGAGGTAGAGGTCCTGGCCCTTGACGATGTGAGCCTTGAAATTGCATCTGGAGAGTTTGTTGTTATCTCAGGCCCCTCCGGCAGTGGAAAAACAACATTGCTAAACATTATTGGCGGTCTTGATCTGCCAAGTGAAGGGAGTGTGATACTTGATGGCCATGAGTTAACCGGTCTTCTTGAGAAAGATCTCTCACAAATCCGGCGTGATCATATAGGCTTTGTTTTTCAGGCCTATAACCTTCTGCCGGTGCTGACGGCGCGGGAAAATATCGAATATGTTATGCAGTTGCAGGGAACAGACAAGGAACAGTGTCGAGCCCGCAGTCTTGAAATCGCTGAAAAACTCGATATCGATACATTACTGGATAAACTGCCCCATCAGTTAAGTGGTGGTCAGCAACAGCGGGTTGCTGTTGCCCGGGCAGTTGCCTCCACTCCCAAAC
>JAOZKX010000089.1 GCA_029935135.1 Desulfocapsa sp. | reverse complement strand
ATGGAGACCATGCTTACCAATGTGAAGCAATGGATTAACAGTCCTCAGATTACTGTTGCTGAGGGAACGGTACCTGCGCTGCCATTCACCACGGATATGCATGTTATTTTCCACGACGGACATACGGAAAATATGCATTTTGAAACGAGTTCAATTGTGGATCGGAGTTCTGAAGAGTTTGATGATCCCTGGTTTTAGTTGTCTGCAATGGAGAAAAGTATGAAATATATCCATCTTGTTGTTGTTTTGCTTGTGGTAGCTGGATGTCCCGGGTTTGCAGAGGCTGAAGAAAATCGGTTTTCATTACAGTATGAGAATACAGTACTGGTGGACAGCAAAACCGGTCTGATGTGGCCGGTGCAGGATAATGGTTTTGATATCAGCTGGCCTGCCGGCAAGGCATTTTGTGAGGGATTCAGTCTTGCAGGATATGGTGACTGGCGAATGCCGACACGGGAGGAATTGGCAAGCCTGTATAACCTGAAGGCTGCAGACTCCAGTGAGTACTATATTGATCTCAGGGTGAAAGTAACAGCCTGCTGCCAATGGGCCATTGATACGCAGGGGCCTAAAGTGGGGAGCTTTGATTTTGAATATGGCAACAGGGATTGGGGCTATCCCATGTCAACGGTTGATGCCCGTGTACTGCCTGTACGCAATACGGGGAAATAGGTTTTACACACCCTTCGTTATAAACAGTGGCTGGTGGCAATATTTGTCGACTGGCGTCGATGGCCGATTTGATTGTTTCGTTCTCCTGCATTTTTTTCTTTTGCATTGTCTTTCCTTGGAACCCTGCTGCGTTTCTGCTATCATTTGAGTGTCGGGGAGTGAGGTTTTCAGGTTGTGTTCACTCTTTTAACTGGAGGGGGGAGAATGGTTTCTTGATTGTTCCACCTCTTTGGGTGCTGCACTGCTCCAGGAGGTTGCATGAAACTGCGTACGCTTTTTCTCTCTCTTTTTTTCTTGCTGTTGGTCTTTTTCACCCTGGTGCTGGTGGCAGTGAAAAATGGGGTTGTTGTTCGCAGTTTTAGTGAAATCGAACAGAGTCTTGCCCGTAATGATGTATGGCGAGTGACAGGCGCCCTGCAGCAGGAAGAGGCTGCGTTACGCCTTTTCGCCACAGACTGGGGAATGTGGGATGACACCTATGCCTTTGTTCAGAATGGCAATCAGGAATTTATTGATTCCAACCTTCCCGAAGATACCTTTTATACCGCTAAGATTGACCTTATCTATTTTGTAGCCCTCTCTGGAAAAATTGTCTGGGGACGGATTTTTGATACCTCTCAGGGAAAGGATGTCAGCCTCCGCATTTTTCCACCTGAAGTTATGTCGCCTGATAGTCTGGTCCTCAAACATCCGGATCAAGAGGTGGGTTCCAGATTGATCCTTACCCAGCATGGTCCCATGCTTATTGCCGCCATTGATCTACAGCCAACCATGGGAAAGGGAAAATCTCGCGGAACTCTGATTGTTGGACGTTTTCTCAATGATGCAATCCTGGCGCGTCTGGCAAAACAGACGAAGGAATCTTTTCGGATATGGCCTCTGGCCGGATCGGATATGGCTTCTGAGTTGCAGGACATTGTCCATCGTCTCGGTGGTGAATCTGAGCCCCTGCTGGTGGAAGTGGATGCATCTCTGCTCCATATCTACACAACTTACGATGATAAACCAGATAAACCCGGATTGTTGATTCGGGTGACGGTTGCCCGTGATATGATGAGTCAGGTTACGGCTTCCCTTACAGTGGCGGGCTATTTATTCTGGGGGGCTGGATTGTTATTGCTTCTTGCTGCATTTGTAGGTGTTCGTCGTTGGGTGCTTATTCCATTGCAGACAATGAATGGTGAAATCGGCAGGGTTCGTCGTGAAAACAATCTGGCCCATCGTCTGTCGGATGGAGGGGTCTATGAGTTACGCAGTCTCAGTCAGCAATTTAACACCCTGCTGGCACAACTGGAACAAGATACTATCAGCGAAAAAAAAATCCAGTATGATTTAACCCGGGCTCGGCAAAAGGCGGAGCAGGCAACAGCTGTCAAGGCAAAATTTCTGGCAAATATGAGCCATGAAATCCGAACTCCAATGAATGGTATTATAGGTCTCACCGAGTTGGTTCAGCGTACCTCCCTTGACGAAAAACAGCAGAGTTATCTGGCGAAAATTGCGAATTCCTCCCGCTTGCTGCTGGCTATAATCAATGATATTCTTGATTATTCCAAGATTGAGGCAGGGAAGATGGTGCTGGAAGAGGTTCCCTTTGCCATACAGGAAATTCTCGATAATCTGGCCACATCTGTAAGTCTGTCCTGCGAAGAGAAAGGGCTGGAGTTGATCTTTGATGTTGAAGACGTTCCTGCTGTGTTAGTTGGTGATCCCCTGCGTCTGGGGCAGGTACTGATCAATCTGGCATCCAATGCGGTGAAATTTACCCATACGGGTCAGGTGGTGGTGAAGATACGCTGCCATACTGATGGTACTGCTTCTGATCGGGTCATGCTGGAATGTGCCATTCAGGACAGTGGCATAGGGATGAGTGCCATACAGGTAAAAGATATATTTAAAAGTTTTTCTCAGGCCGATGCTTCCACCAGTCGTAAGTATGGCGGTAGTGGATTGGGCCTTAGCATCTCATCTTACCTTGTTGATAAGATGGGTGGTGATATCTGGGTCGACAGTAGTCCCGATCAGGGCAGCACCTTTAGCTTTACAGCCAGCCTGAGGCGGGGGGAGTCTGGCAGGCAGCAGATTGCTTCCTGTACCCGTTGTTTTAAGGGATTAAAGGCTCTGGTGGTTGATGATAATCCGGTTGTTCGTCGTGTCCACAACCACCTGTTGTCTTCCCTCGGCTTCACTGTGCATGATGTTGCTTCAGGACCCCAGGCCGTGGCATGGCTGCTTGAACAGGACGGGGGATCCCCCTGTCGGGTTGTGCTGCTTGACTGGCAGATGACGGGTATGGATGGTATTGGAACAGCCTATGCAATACAGGATCTCGATCTGAACACGCCTCCCCAGGTTGTCATGGTCAGCGCCCATGGTCGTGTGGAGGAGATTCGTGCTCTGGCGGCAGCCGGTATAGCCGTACATATGCTGAAACCAGTGACTGCTGGAATGCTCTGTGATACCCTGAAAGGTGTGCTGGGTATCGGGACTGCGGATGAGGAGGAAAAACCCTCCTCATCCCTGGAGAACAGGACAATTCTGACAGGGGTGAAGGTCCTTGTGGTAGATGATGTTGATGTTAATCAATTGGTTGCAAAAGAGTTGCTGGAGCAGGCCGGTTGCCAGGTGGTGCTGGCTGCTAATGGCCTTGAGGCTGTTGCTTTAGTTCGTGATGCCCACCCCTGTTTTTCCCTGATTCTTATGGATATTCAGATGCCAGATATGGATGGATATGAAACAACCAGGCACCTGCGCGCTTTACCGGCCAGTCAGTACTGCGATTTCAGCACCCTTCCCATTGTTGCCATGACTGCGAATGTCGTGGATGGGACGGTTGCTAAATGTCTGGCTGTGGGAATGAATGATCATTTGAGCAAACCAATCTTTCCCAAGACCCTCCTGGCCATGGTGGAGAAATGGGGGAGGGGGTAGGGTATATTTATGTGCTCCTACACATTGCATCCAAAAACCAGGTACCCTCTTCCTTGTCCTAAAAAACATTTTCGTCCCGATTCGGCTTTGTTGTAGATGTCGAGCTCAAAGATGGAATCTGGTAATTGCTCTTCATTGTTTGCTATGTCAAGATTGAGCGATTGGGCCTGCAGAATTTTATCGCATGAATTCCTGATAAGTGAAATGCTTGTGTGGTCCCACCAGAAATAAAGGTATAAAGAGCACGCCTCCGTCTCTCCTCTTCGGTTTTTAACTGTTCCCCTGAAGGTAATCTCAACTTTATTTTCTGTCTGTTCAACCTTTTCACAAGTGAGGTTTGCCCGCAACTGTTCGTTTTTCTGTGTGCAGTTTTTTGAGTTGTAGGGGAAGGTCTGAGACTTTGCGTCGATTGTAATTTTCCTGTTTTTACTCGAAATTATCAAAGGCAGCAGTTCACTGACAAGATTAAATGGTATCGCTTCTATACATCCAAGAGCGGGATGGGCTGGTGTTCTGTTGTCTCTTACTGTGAGTTCCATGGTATCCTCCTGTTTGTTCGTGTTGTGTATTCTGTAGACTATACCGAACAGGAGATGTCCTTGCTTGGCCTTGTGCGACAAAAGGTTGGCAGTTTACGACACCCCCCTGTGCTCTGTGTTTGTTTCTTTGCTTTTTTCTCTTCTGTACCACTTTCCACCACTGTCTTTTTTTTGTTTTCACTGCTTTCTTTGTTGATTCGGATCATTCTTTTTATTTCAAGTAGTTCGGGGTGTTTTGTGTACATCTTGCTATTGGCTGGTAATTGCTGTTAAGGCTGATTTTGCGCACCATGTTGTGGTTGTTGCTTGTCGAACCGCTATATGGAGCACTGTTTGCGCGTTTGTCCTTTTTTCCGTAACCATTGATAATTCCATGGAAAAGTTCTTGACAAGAGAACCGTTCCTGCTATAAAACAGGTAGTGGTGGTGTAAAGTGGAGTGAAGTGGATAGGGGTGGTGAGAGATGGGAATGGAAAGGACCACAAAAAGCAGATTTCGCAGTAAGTCTGAGCACAGTCTGGATTCCAAGGGGCGATTGAATTTTCCCAGTCGTTTCCGTGAGGTTCTGGCGCAGTATGGTTCTGATACCTTGATGGTAACAGCCTGGGGGAAACACCTCCGTGCGTATCCCCTGTCTGAGTGGGAAATTATCGAGGATAAGCTTCTTGATCAGGGAAAAGAGCAATCCGGGATGGCACGGTTGATTCGTCTGGTTCTTGCCGGTGTTACGGAATGTAAGCTTGATAAGCAGGGTCGTATCCTTCTCTCTGCTCCACTCCGTTTGGAAACTCGTATTGGCAAAGATGTTGTTCTTACAGGTATGCGTGACTGGGTTGAGATTTGGGATAAAGATGCCTGGCAGCTTGAGGTTCAGGCCACTCGAGAGAATTTCGATAGTTTTGATGAGGGCCTGTCTAAGCTGGGAATCATCTGATGAAGGCTGCAATGATCCATTGCCCTGTTTTAGCTGAGGAGACTCTCAACTATCTGGCTCCCCAAAGTGGGGGCATTTATGTGGACGGAACACTTGGGCTTGGTGGACACACTGAAGCCATTCTCAAAAAAAGTGCTCCAGAAGGTCGTGTCATCGCTTTTGATTGGGATGAAGCGGCCATTCACAAAAGTCAGGAACGGCTTCGTCCTTTTGCGGACCGCTTGACGATTCTCAGGAGAAATTTTTCTGAGATTGGAGACGGTTTGGCATCCATTGGGCTTGATCGGGTGAATGGAATCCTCATTGACATCGGTCTTTCCTCTCTGCAGTTGGATATGGGCGAGCGGGGATTTAGTTTTCAGCGCGATGAACCTCTGGATATGCGGATGGACACCAGGAGAGAGGTTACAGCAGCTTCGATTCTGGCAGATGGCTCCGAGAAGGAACTCGCTGATATCTTTTATTATTACGGTGAGGAAAAGCAGGCACGGAGGATTGCTTCTTTTATTGTCAAGGAACGAGCTGTGCAGCCGTTTGTCAGTTCCGGACAACTGGCAGATATCATAGCCAGGGCGGTGCCCAAAAGGTTTCACCCAAAAAGAATTCATGTGGCAACACTAGTTTTTCAGGCCTTACGTATTGCCGTGAACACGGAGCTGGAAAACTTGTCGGGTATTTTGGAGGATGCCGCATCGTTAATGTATCCAGGGGCCAGGTTTTGTGTCATCTCTTTTCACTCCTTGGAAGATCGAATGGTGAAAAGAAAGTTTAGGGCTAATGCGGAGTTTAAGGTCTTGACCTCAAAACCGATTGTTGCTTCGCAAGAGGAAAGAGAGAGAAATCCAAGGTCACGAAGTGCCAAACTGCGGGTTGTAGAAAAAATATGAGAGAGAAGAGGTTTCACTATGATTGTTAATCCATCAGTCCAGACGATGATCCCGGGAAGACGGGCTTTTAGAAAAAATTCCTTTGCTGGGCGCCGGCAGATGGTGACTTTGCCTGGCGGCAAGTTGTTATGGTTTGGAGTGGCAAAGGCCTCTCTGGTCTCATTTCTGTTTCTTTTTACCGTTTCTGCCTGGTCGACCTACTCCGTTGAACAGATCAATAATAAAGTGGAACAGGCTGAAGCCATACAAAGTGAGCTTGTCAATTCCAATATTCTTCTTCGTGCTCAAAAAGCACAACTCTATTCACCTGAGCAGGTGGAGCGTCTTGCCGGACAAAATCTGGCTCTGCATTTCCCGGATTCCGGACAGTATAGAAAGTTTTGAGACGCAACTGTTTTTTTGTGTCGATATGCACGAATAGTCCTGACACCGGTGATGAACGGTAAGTCGGCATGAGTGCCTCGAAGACCCCCTCTTCGTTTGCTATCTGCTGCTGGCTTTAAGTATTTAAATTTAATAACTCTTCATATTTTGTTGTTTTTTATTACAGCTTTTCTGGAGTAAGGCACTAATGAATGACCAGGAGAACCCGTCTTAGAACAGCAGATAATAATAGCAGACGCCTGAAAATATTGTTCTTTTGTCTGCTTCTTGCAGGTCTCTGCGGTTGGGCAGGGTTTACTTATCGTAATCAGTTGCAGACATTGGCTGAAGTCTGGAGAGAAACATCACCAGATAAGGGCGTGGCTGTTAATAATGTGCGGGGGACTATTTATGATAGGAATTTTAAAGAGCTTGCCCGTACCCTTGAACGGGTTTCTCTCTATGGTCGCCCTCGAGAAATAACAGATTTGCCTGGAACGACAAAGGCACTTGTGGAATTGCTGGGAATGGAGGAGGGGGATTTTCAGCAACGCCTAAGTAAAGATTCACACCTTGTTTGGTTGCGTCGTGATATTGACCAAGAGGATGAAGAGAAAATCCGCGAAAGAGCCCTTCCCGGAATTTATCTGCATCGTGAGATGGCAAGAGTCTACCCGGGGCAGACAGCCGGGGCACATCTCATTGGCTATGCTGAAAATGATATCGGACTCATTGGTGTTGAACACTATTATGATAAGCCCCTGAGTCGTGATAATGTGCGCCGGCAAGATTTACCGCACATTAATTTTAAAGGGGAAGAAGAGACACACGGCAATGGTCATGATCTTGTGCTGACCATTGATATGAAGATTCAGACAATTCTTGATCAGTTCGTTACCGGAATTGGTGAGGGGATTGAGGGGGTACAGATTGGGGCGATCCTGTTGGAAACAGCCCAGGGGAAGGTTGTTGCCGGGGCGAATTATCCATCGTATAACCCCAATGGAATCTGGCAGTATGATAATAAGGTGCTGGAGAATATCCTTTTCACCCCAATGGCTGTGCCGGATACGATACGGCAGTTTTTTCTGCAAGCCTCTTTACTGCAGGGTGGATGGGAACACTTTACCCAGGTTTA
>JAOZKX010000449.1 GCA_029935135.1 Desulfocapsa sp. | reverse complement strand
ATGAGAATTTGAATAGTCATAAGTTTTTCAGGCTGGTGTTGGGTTTTCGATTGGCTTGTAAAAAAAGTATCAGTATTACCTTTTCAGTGTACATCTGCCATCACATGTATCAAGAGCTTTCCCGTGATACTGAGTGCAGGACTTTGCCTTTATAGCTGATTAGCGGATTGTTTTCCTGAGGAAATTTACGGCTGACAAGCTTTTTTCATATTATCGTGAAAATGGCAAAATGTAAATTATTTTAGAGTTTTGGTTAAATAATCAACGGGTTGTCACTGTAAATGATGATGGTGAACTAGGATGGAGAAGCTTTCTCAGGGCATCGTCCTTGACAGTAGGAGGCAATTTTATTATCTTCTGCATTGTTTTCAGGTGCTGCTTTTTAGCTTAAATAGGGAACCCGGTGGAAGTCCGGGACGGGCCCGCCGCTGTAATCGGGGACACACATTGCAACTAAGTCACTGGCCTTTTTGGGTTGGGAAGACGCAATGTTCTGGATGATCCGAGAGTCAGAAGACCTGTCTGGAAATAATTGTAGGTGTCCCCGTGGATAAGGGATTTACCATCATTCGTGGATAGCAGGGAGCTCCCGAATCAATATAAATTGGTTCGGGTTTTTTTGTGCCCGGATCTCCAGCAACAAGGAGAGTGTATTATGAAAAATAGAGTAAAACAGCTTGTTTGGGGACTTGTCTGTGTTGTGACACTGGCGGCAAGTAACAGTGGGGCATCCAACAGTGCTCCCAAACAGGGGGATACCGCAATAATCATCGCAAGTTTTGGGACCACCGTGCCCACTGCAGTGCAATCCATTGTGAATATCTATACAAAGGCCAGAGAGGCCTATCCCGGTACTGAGGTGAAAGTTACTTTTACTTCAAACATCATCCGTTCAGTGTGGCAGGAACGACAGACAGAAGCACAGGAATGGATTGATATGGGGATCCCCGAAGAGATTTTGTATGTGAAAAACATTATCTCCACCATTGGTGATCTGCGTGAAGAGGGATATCGCAATATTATCGTGCAGCCGACCCATATGTTTTATATGGAGCAGTCGCAGGATTTGAAAGCCTATGTGGATGCAATTGCTTCTATTCAAACCACAAAAGAGAAATGGCGGCCTTTTGATAAGCTGGTTATGGGGCGTCCTGCCCTGGGGATGCCTGGTGACAGGTACGATTATCACAAAGATATGGCAACAGCTGTTACTACCCTTGCTGCTGATGCTCAGCTTGCTGAAGAAGAGGGAGCCCTGCTTGTCTATATGGGCCATGGCAATGAACACTGGTCCACAGGGATTTATGCCGAGACCCAAAAGAAGATGCGGGAAGTGTATCCTGCAGTGAAGACATATATCGGCGTGGTTGAAGGAATGCCGGCCATCGATGATCTGCTGCCTGCTATGAATCACAGCGGCATAAAAAAAGTTATCCTCAAACCATTTATGATTGTGGCGGGTGACCATGCAGTAAATGATATGGCCGGAGAGGAAGCAGACTCCTGGAAATCAATTTTGCTAAAAGAGGGATATGAGGTACAGCCGGTTTTGGAAGGGCTTGGCAGCAATGATGCCTTTGTGCAGATATTTATCGATCATATCAAAGATGTCGCAGACGAGAATAATATCCACCTGAAATAATGGAACCTGTTCTGGCTGTGGAAATATGGGATCAATTGATCTGGCCGCTTGCACGGATCCTGCTGTTTATTGCAGTGGGTCTGCTGGTGGCCAGTATGGTCGAGTCCCTGAACTGGACAAATCGAATGGCGGTTCTGGCAAAACCCTTAATTCGACTGGGAAAGCTCTCAAGCATTACCGGTGCCAGTTTCTCCATGGCCTTTTTTTCCGGTGTCTCCGCAAATACCATGCTGGCAGAGGCATACGATACGGGGAAAATAGAGAAGAAAGAGCTGGTGCTTGCCAACCTCTTTAATTCTCTGCCCCGTTTCTTTCTCCACTTGCCCACCGTGTTTTTTTTGACCGCACCCTTTATCCATGGTGCTGCTTTTTTATATGTGGGGATCACCTTCAGTGCGGCCATGCTGCAGACATTTACAGTCGTTTTGGTTGGACGATGTCTGCTCTCTGGCGGCGTAGATGATATAGTCATCAAGGAGCGAAAAAAGACAGGGTGGCGTGGGGCCTGGAAAAAGAGCCTGCAGCGCTTGCGAAAAAGAATTCCCCGGATTCTGAAATTTCTGCTGCCGGTCTAT
>JAOZKX010000088.1:2686-7471 GCA_029935135.1 Desulfocapsa sp. | reverse complement strand
AATTATTAAGACAAACACCCGACTGGAGCAGGAGATT
This sequence comes from Desulfocapsa sp., assembly GCA_029935135.1. Taxonomy (GTDB): domain Bacteria; phylum Desulfobacterota; class Desulfobulbia; order Desulfobulbales; family Desulfocapsaceae; genus Desulfocapsa. Next base: position 7,434 of record JAOZKX010000088.1, on the reverse strand, counting down.
GAGGAACGTAAACAGACAGAAACGGAACTGCTGAATATTACAGAGAACCTGGAACACATTGTCGACAATCGTACATCCGAACTCCGTCAGGCCAACGAATCGCTAGACGCCAGGATCACAGAACAGCAGAAGGTTGAGACATCGCTTGTTGCTATCAATGATGAATTCATTCAAATATTTAACAGTGCTCCAGACGGAATGCATATCATTGATCGTCATTTCAATGTGGTCCGTGCCAACAAAGCATTTTGCGAATTAACCGGCAAACAACTGCCTGAGATACAAGGACTGAAATGTTATGAAGTCCTCAATAGCAAACTCTGCCACACAGAGCATTGCCCGCTCAGCAAAATAATTGCCGGCGCAAAAAGAGTTGAGGTTGAAGCTTACAAAACCAGAAATGATGGGGAGATATTCCCCTGTATTGTTACTGCCACCCCTTTCCGGGAACCAAGTGGAAGACTGATTGGGATCATTGAAGTAACACGGGATATCAGCAACTGGAAAAAGATCGAAAAGTCTCTTTCTTCAACTGCCGAGCACCTCCGCAGTAGAAACATGGAACTGGAAGATTTCACCCATGTTATCTCCCATGATCTCCAGGAACCATTAATGCTTATTCGTGCATTCAGTGAAAGAATACGCAGTAAATGCTCCTCCGAACTTCCGGAACAGGGCAAGGCGTATCTGGAACGCATTGAGAGCTCCTCAGGGAGGATGCAAAACCTTATTGACGGGTTGCTCCTTTATTCAAGAGTAACAAGTAAAGCCAACCCTTTTGAACGAGTGCAACTCAACAATCTTGTCAATTCAGTTGTTGATGATCTAGGCATTACAATCGAGCGCAATAAAGCCCATATTACAATCGAGGGAGACCTTGGTACCATTGAGGCCGAGCCATTGCATATGCGGCAACTCTTCCAGAATATTATTGGTAACAGCATAAAGTACCACCATGAGGATCGGGAACCGGAAATCACAATTAAACGCCTCCCGCTTCAGGATAGTCTATCTGAGCAGAACTACATCCGTATCTCCATTCAGGATAATGGCATCGGCTTTGATCCAAAATATCAGGACACAATCTTTGATATCTTCCAACGCCTTCATACTCGCCAGAAATTCCAAGGTACCGGCATTGGCCTTTCCATATGCAAAAAAATAATCGATCGACATCGAGGAAGTATCAGCGCCTATGGAGATCCTGAACATGGTGCAGAGTTCATTATTACCCTTCCTCCCGTACAACAAAACAGATCCGGACAGAAAAACTCGCGAGACGACAACTTCATTGATATTGTTATGCATCGTCGATAGAAAAATGACTTGCATGGCTCATTTTAGGTATATATACCTATTGACCCACCCCCCTGTTCCTATTATCATTATTGTATATACTTTTTAAAAGATGCTTTTCACATTAGTGGTAACCTTAACGAGCGTTAATAGACATGGGCCAAACCAACCAAAAAGAACGGCGCAAGACAGTTCGATATCGTCCAAAAGATGGTACGATGGCTGTCAACAACCATGCCTTGGGTCCAATTGTTAATATCAGTATGGGGGGCCTTTCTTTCCGATACCTTGAAGGGACATCGGCAGAACTTTCTTCTGACTCGTTAGGCATTTTTCTTGGCTCTGACGACATCCTTATCGACCAGTTAAGCACACGAATTGTTACAGACAGACTCATTTCAAAAGGATCCGCTTTCCTCAAAACCTGCACCCGACAGCGCTCCATTCAGTTCACTGATCTCAACAAAAAGCAACAAACCCACCTGCAAGAATTCATCAGTAAACGAACACAGGGAATGTACTGATTATCCCTCGTACCTATTTTTCCTTACAAGCTGATTGACAAACCACTGCTCTTCCCATTAGATTTATGCATGCCTATTTTTCAGCTTACTGAAGACCCAGTTTTTCCTGACCCGACACTTGCAGAAAAGAATGGTCTGCTTGCTGTGGGAGGTGACCTGTCGGTAAACAGGTTAATTGCTGCCTATTCTAAAGGGATTTTTCCCTGGTACTCGGAGGACGAGCCGCCTTTGTGGTGGTTTACAGACCCAAGACTTGTCCTTTTTCTGGATGAATTCAAGGTTTCCAAAAGACTTGCCAGGACCCTTCGCAACAGTGATTTCCAGGTCACCTTTAATAAGGACTTTAAGCAAGTGATCAATCAGTGTGCAACAGTGCGAACGGACCAGGGTGAAGGAACATGGATCAGTGAGGAGATGCAACAGGCATATTGCAGACTGCACCATGCAGGGTATGCCCACTCGGTAGAATGCTGGTCCGGGAATCAACTTGCTGGTGGCCTGTATGGAATCCTTCTTGGGAAAATATTTTTTGGAGAATCCATGTTCACCAGAATCAGCAATGGTTCAAAAGCGGCTCTTGTTGCCCTGGTAGACCATTTACAGAAAAAGGCAGTGCAACTGATTGACTGCCAGATGACGACTGAGCACCTGATAACATTTGGAGCTCGCGAAATAAGTGGTACACACTTTCGAGACCTTCTAAAACTCCACATTAAATAGATAAAAATGACCGAAAAAACAAAAAATAACCACTGCGATGGTTGCGGCAAAAGTGCCCAACTACAAAATACCCATGGAAATGAGTTCTGTGAGGAATGCTACGCTTTGGCTATGACCATCAAAAAAAAGCCAGCGACCATCAAACGAATATGTAATCTCATCAAATCGGACCTGAGCAACGGTGATACATGTGAAGGTGCAGCCCTCCAGGATCTACCGGAAGTACTTGATGCCGTGCGTTACCGGACACGGGACAGAGAACTTAACACCTGGTATGTCTCGGTAAGTGAACTGAAGGGAAACCCGGTGGAGATATTTGCATCCACTGCCTTTGACAGAGATGATCACCTCCAATCCCGCATCTCCAACCTTACCACTATTACCCGGCTGATCTCTCTTATCCTCCGCCATGTTTTTCTCGGCGAAGTTCTGACCCTTGAAAAAACCATCAAACAGATACAGAGAAGCTCCAGACAAAAGAACGACCTTCCTGATATGTTGACAGAAGTCCTGGCAGGCTATAACAAGGATATTTTTCAAGAAAAATAAGTTATGCGAGGGTGTTGAAAAAATCAGTAATCAAAATCAAATTCGTAGGGCAGGCCAGATTTATCAAAGTGATGTAAAACCTTTTTCAAAACATAGAGGGTGGGAACCGTAAAAGTCAGCTCCCAGGCTGGAGTGGGGGTGGGAGATTTTGAGAGAACCATCAGATCCAAGATCTTCATCTCATCCGGTGCCACTCCAACAATCATCATAATGCGCTGCCTGGTGGCGGCCATGACTACCAGAGACTGCGATTTATTGACATGTGTTTCCCGTAACTTCCAGCGCAAGTCCACAATATCCTCACGCTGGACTCTGACTTTTTTGAGTTTGGGACAATCTTTTTTATGTACCGAGAGTCCACGCTCACTGAGCAATGCAAACAAACCCTTGTCTGTTGGATTTGGCTTACAGCAAGCTGATATTTTAATCGTGACCGGATCAATACTGGTCAGCCCCACCTTATTAAAGGCCCCGGTTGGTTCTACCAGAGGTGATTTCCCCTGACACAACTCTGTCTTCACCTGCTTAATCAAAGTGGAAAGACGCAATCGTCCCTCACCTATGTGAACAAATAACTCATCAATGCTGGAAATGGCAAAATGGTGCAGAATCTTTTGGCCACTGTTCTTATAAATAAGATCAACTGGCAGGCCATAGCGAAGCATTTCCTGACTGACAAGCGACAGGCCGATTTCTTTTGAAAGCTGCTGCCTGCGAACACGGAAAGTTCTGGAGAGCTCAGCCCGCGCCCTGGGAGTCTGACACACACCAATCATTTTCGGCTGGAACTGCAGGGGATGGTTGGCACTCAGGATTCGAATCACATCACCATCGCGTAACTGGTGAGTACTTGAGACCTTTCGACTGCCAATCATTGCACCTGTGCAGCTGTGCCCTACTTCTGTATGTACTCGAAAGGCAAAATCAAGCACCGTGGATTTTCTCGGCAAGCAGATCAGATCACCGGCAGGAGTGTATGTGTAGATTTCTTTTTTACCGGACGCCGCAATCACTTCCCGGTATGAGCCGGAATACTCCGAGCCAATAACATCAAAGAGTTCCTGTATTTCCTTTATAAATCGCCGCTGTGCCTTGTTTTTTGAAGTCCAGTCTTTAAACAGGCCCCGTTGTGCCCGACGAGCCATATCATGGGTGCGGATTTTAAAAAGATATTTCGTTCCTTTGATATTTGCTCTGGCATGCAGCCCCTGATAACCAGTGGGTTTGGGGTTTGCAATAAAATCACGAATAGTTCGGGGAATGGGGGGAAAGGTTTGATTTAAAATACCAAGCACCGCGTAGCAAGGCTGAATATCATCAACCAGAATCAATATTTCCAGGGGATTATCAATCTGTTTTCTCAAAATTCGATTGCTGGCATCGTAATAGGCCCAAAGCCCCTTTGTACGAATACTCACCTCACAGCTCAACCATACATCCTCAGTGCGCTTTTTTATTTGGGACACGATGGTGATGGCATCAGGAGATTTTGCCAGCTGAGCGATCTGGCCCAGCAGCTTTGCTCCCTGTTTTGGGAACTTAAAAGAAAGAGCAAGATTATACATCTCCCTTTTCAAGCTGAAGAGGCCCAGTACTGTAGCAAGGGGCGCATAGATATCCAAAGTTTCATCAGAAATCTTCTGACGCTTATGTTTGGGA
>JAOZKX010000088.1:0-2676 GCA_029935135.1 Desulfocapsa sp. | reverse complement strand
GCATGGCGCTGAGGGTGCGAAGATTGTGCAGCCTGTCTGCAAGCTTTACAAGCATCACTTCCGGACGCAGCGCAGCCCCGGTGAATATTTTCCGATGCACTTTTTTGGAGAGTGCCTGTTTGTCACCGGAATGCTGAGTAACTTTTGTACATCCCTCAACAATTGCCTCTACATAAGAGCCGAACTTCTCCCCGACAAGCTCGGAAGTAACCTCTTCCACATCCTCTACTGTATCGTGGAGAAGGGCAGCAGCAAGGATCTCCGGATCAACAACATCCATCTCTTCGGCAAGAATTCTTGCCACAGAACAGGGATGCATGATATACGCCTCTCCGGATCGGCGCCACTGGTCATCATGTGCCTCTGTGGCAAAATCCAAGGCATCCCAAAACAGCTGTACTTTAGACCCGGAACCCATCAGGGGCCGCATCTGACTTCGATAGAGTTCTAGATCAAAGGGGATATATTGCATACTCTTCAGTAAAAATATCTGGTGTTAAGGATTACAATTAAAATACACTATCAACAGCTGAAAACAGATCCGCTGTTTATTAAATTGCTTTTCAAACAATCATGCGTATCGTACAAGCAAGAGAATAATACCTGTACTTATTACTTTAACAAAACATAAACACTTTATAAAAGCAAAATATCATATGAAAAAAAAAAGAAGACCGCAGCATAAAAGAAAAACAGATCACCATTCCCACAACAGGAACAACAAACGAAAAAGTCCAAGGGAAAATGTGCTAGACCAACAACTACTAACTCTCTTTTATCATAGCGCGGAACCTCTTCGAGATAAAGACATCCTTGAGCAGCTGGGACTTCCCCACTCAGCCCACAAAACACTTTATCATCTGCTAACTGAACTGACCCGAAAAAAGATACTCAAGCAAACCGGTAAACACTCCTACCAGGCAGGCCCGAAGCATGGCCTTTTCGAAGGAGTACTGGACCAAAACTCACGCGGCTTTGGCTTTGTCACAAACCTTAGCTCAAAAATTTCTCCTCCCGGCTATTCCAAAGACCCTTTTCTTTCACCAGCCAATATGCGTTCCGCCAGGCATGGTGACAAGGTACTGATACGGGTATATAAGGTAAAAAAAGATGGCCGCCCGGAAGCTGAAGTGCTCTCTATTCTGGAACGCGGAAGAGATCAGCTGACAGGTTTTATCTCCAAAGAAAACGGAAAATATATTGTTACTCCGGAAGACCGACGCTACCCCTTTACCATTCTCCTGACTGAAAAACCTGTTGAGAAAATAAAGGACGGATACGCAGTCATTGTAAAAATCACCGGGGAAGATGAACGCTCATCAAGACAAAAGGGCACTTTAGTTGAAATACTGGGTGATCCCAACTCCGTTGATGTGCAGATGCGAATGGTAATCGAGAAATTCAATCTGCCCCATACCTTCAGTGAACAAACCATTAGTCAGGTAGAGGATATTACAGACGAAGTCACTCTCAATAAAGAACGAATGGATCTTCGTCAGATTCAACATGTTACCATTGATGGAGAAACCGCCAAAGACTTTGACGATGCCGTTGCAGTGGAAAAAACACGCACCGGTTTTCGTCTCTATGTATCCATTGCCGATGTCAGCCATTATGTCCAACCCGGCTCTCCCCTTGATAAAGATGCGTATCAACACGGCACATCGGTCTATTTTCCAGGACGGGTTATTCCCATGCTGCCGGAAAAACTCTCAAACAACCTCTGCAGTCTGGTACCAAACCAGGATCGTTACGCATTTTCAGCAATCCTTGATTTTGACAGACAGGGGCATCTCAAAAAGAAAAAATTCTCAAAATCACTTATCTGTAGCAAAAAACGATTTACCTACACCACCGTCCGCCAGATTCTTATTGACCGTGACCCGGCAGTTCGTAAAGCACACAAAACATTTCTCACCCCCCTGAAATGGGCAGAAGAACTGGCCAGAGCCCTTATGCTTCTTCGCGAACAACGTGGATCCATTGGTTTTACGATTCCAGAACCATTTATTGCGTTGGATGAAGAGGGGAAGATACAATCGATCACCAGGACAGAGAGGAACTTTGCCCATCAGCTTATTGAAGAATTTATGCTCGCGGCCAATGAAGCGGTGGCAGAAACCTTTACTGAAAATAAGCTGGAAGGCTTGTATCGAATACATGAACGCCCGTCCCCTGAGAAGGTAAAAGAATTTATTGATTTTGCCCGATCTCTTGGCCTGACGATTCCCGAGTTCCGCCAGGATCCTGACTGGTTTGGAGAAGTCTTGCAACTGGTTAAAGGGTCGCCAAAAGAATATGTTATTAACAATCTTTTGCTTCGGGCCATGCAGCAGGCACGATATGACAGAAAAAATGTGGGCCATTTTGGCCTTGCCGCAAGCGACTACACCCACTTCACGTCCCCAATTCGCAGATATCCAGACCTCACCGTCCATCGAACACTGCAGACATTTCTCAAACAGAAGTCGACCATTCGAGTGAAGAAGAAAGGAGAGTCCATACCTGTAAGTGAAATGGGACCAGCCCTTTCTGACAAAGAAAGAGGTGCAGTTAAAGCTGAAAGGGAGATGAATGATAGATTAAAGATCCAATTTATGAAAAACAAAATCGGGGAAGAGTTTGATGCGGTTATTGCTGGAGTAACCGGTTCGGCGTTTTTTGTTGAACTGCTCT
>JAOZKX010000448.1 GCA_029935135.1 Desulfocapsa sp. | reverse complement strand
ACCGTGAATGTTCAGGTAGGTTTCCTGCTGGCCGGCAAAAGAGGCATCGGGAAGATCTTCGGCAGTTGCAGAAGAACGAACAGCAACATCACAATTCTCACCATACTGCCCTTCCATAACCTTGTAGGCTTTGATGATCTCATCTCGAAGATCATCAGGAAATTCGGCATGGCGGATGATATTACGACATTTTTCGCCGCGTTCAGCAAGGTTGGCCATGTCTTCGATATCAAGGTCAGCCAGTACGTCGCGGATGTCCTGTTCAACTCCAGCGGCCTTTAAAAGGTAGCGATAGGCGTATGCAGTGATGGCAAAACCGTGGGGGACAGCAACGCCTTTAGAGGTGAGATGTTGATACATTTCACCAAGAGATGCATTTTTTCCACCCACAAGAGGGACATCATCAATGCCGATATCATCAAACCATAGAATTAATTCTTCGTCGTGGCTTTTGCCCATCGTTAGTTCTCCTACTAGAGTTTATTAGTTATATATCTATAATTTCTTTTCAGTGTCTCCTGTGACGGCTGAAAAAAGAAGTCAAAAAATCTGATGTATTATATAAGTAAAATTGTCCGTTAGTCAAGGGTGACAGGGACTCAAAATGTGGTTTTTTCAGCTTTATAAAAAAAACACCCCTTTAGTAGTGTAAGAAGGATGATTTTATAGAAGAGATGGAAAAAGTGTGATACGATTTTTTTTGTATGTTTCTCTTTTTTATTAATGGATTAATTTCTTCTCTTGAGGTGAAATTCATGTCGCAGGCAGCAAAAATTAAGGAACTGTATAAGCAGTGTGGGATAGGAAAAGATCATTCTCAAAGTGATTATTTTGCATTGATCAGGGAGCTTGTCGGGCTTCGTAACAGTGAAAAAGAAACTGATTGGCAGCGGCTGATCGATCAGACCTACGCTCTTGTCATGGATGAGATCATAACGAACAATCAGCCCCCCCTGACGATTGTTGAATTTGGCACATCCGGTTGGCGGGGTATGCTCGGTAAGGATCTTTTTCTTCGTTCTGTCTCCTTTGTTACTGCCGCGATCATTGATCTTTATCTAGCCCTTGAAAGTGAAGCGGATCTTGCTGGATATTTAGGTGTCTCTACTCTTGCGGAGGCAAAAGAGCGTGGCTGTGTGCTCGGATACGATAACCGTTTCGGCGGCGAGATATTTGCTGGAGCGGTGACTGAAGTATTGCGTAATGCTGGTTTTACAGTCCATTATGCCGGAGAATCGACAACCGGAGTTCTTTCGGCAGCTGTGCTTGAGCTGAATGCTGCCTTTTCCATTAATCTGACCCCATCGCATAATCCGCTTGAGTATGGTGGCTTTAAGTATAATGCTGCAGATGCAGGGCCTGCTGCCGCTGAACTCACGGAACGCATTACTAAACGGGCGCAGGAGTTGATTGCAGTTGATAAGTCACCACTGGTACACTTTGATAAGCCTGTGCAATCCGCTGTCGGAAGAGACGATGTGCACCATTTTGATGCCTTGCAGACCTGGCAGCAGCTGGTGAGGAAGAATAGTTCTGTCCATGGTCTTGACTATGATGCACTTATTTCCCAATTTGCTGCAGATAAGGATGTTGTACTGGTCGTCGATTCCGTGCATGGTGCCAGCAGGATTCATATACAGTCGCTCTGCGGTGGTCTTAGGGAAGGTCGTTTGATACAGTTACGCGATACCTCTGATGTGACTTTTAATGGAATCGCTCCGGAGCCGTCATCTGTCAATCTGCAGGGGGTAATTGATGCGCTTGGCGCACGAAATGAACCCCTGAAGATTGGTGCCATTATCGATCCGGATGGTGATCGCATTCGTTTTACCGATGGCACGACTGAGATCAGTATGAATCAGTTTGGTGCCATGGCCTATCATTTTCTCCATGAAGGAAAGGGGAAAAAAGGGATGGTTGCAAAAACTGTGGCCACCTCAAATCTTGCCAACCGTCTGGCGGAAGTGTTTGCAGAGGAGACCTATGAACCTCGCGTTGGCTTTAAGGAGTTTAAGCCCGTGGTCGGTCAAGCTCTGGTCTATTTCGAGGAGTCTGACGGTATTTCAATAATTGGTCATACCCCTGAAAAGGACGCATATATTGGCCTGCTTCTAGCACTTGATATGGTACTCAGCCGCAGGCAGAATCTTGGTGACTACCTTCGAGAGATTGAGTCGGAGTATGGCGCCTATTATCCGGATCGTGATGGTCTGCTGGTCAGTG
>JAOZKX010000447.1 GCA_029935135.1 Desulfocapsa sp. | reverse complement strand
TACAGAGAATGCTGTTGATTAAAGCTCAATCCAACGGAATGATGCCGGCAGTATAACAACTGCACATTTTATGTTTCTCCCGTCGATCATCTGGTCGGCGCTTTATATATTTTTTCTCCCTCCCTTACCCTTCTAAAGCGATTTAGAAGGGTTTTTTTATGGACTCTCCCCCAAACAGCAAAACTCTGCTCAAGTCAGCAAAAACAAAAAAATCATTGGCATTCCAGAGTAAATAGGAATACAAGTCCAGGTATGACTACACACCAGGACATCATTGCCCGGGAACTGCAAATCAAGACCAGCCAAGTGTCGGCCGTGGGCCTCTTGCTGAGTGACGGAGGGACCGTTCCATTTATTGCCCGCTATCGAAAAGAGAATACGGGGCTACTGGATGAAATCCAAATCGCCGCCATTCGTGACCGACTGCTGCAGCTTGCCGAACTGGATAAACGCCGACAGGTGATCCTCACCTCTCTTAGCGAACGAGACCTGCTGGATGAGAAGCTCCGTAAAGCTGTTCTTGCTGCCCCTGACCTGACAATCCTTGAAGATGTCTACCTGCCCCATCGCCTCAAACGCCGGACCAGAAGTCTTATAGCCAGGGAGAAAGGACTGGAACCACTGGCTCATGCTATTTTTCAGCAGGATAATCGTCCAGTCAGCACCAAAGATTTCATTAATCCTGACAAGGGCGTGGCCGACAGTGATGCTGCTCTAGCGGGAGCTCGTGATATTATTGCCGAATGGGTCAGCGAAGATCCAGCCGTTCGGGCCGGACTGCGTCGTCTCTTCACGGACAAAGGATTGATCGTCTCCAATGTCGTGAAGAAGAACCAGGAGATAGGGAGCAAATTCAGGGATTATTTTGACTGGCAGGAAGCGGCAAACCGAGTGGCAGGTCATCGTTTTCTTGCCATGTTGCGCGGCGAGAATGAAAAGGTGTTGAAAGTAAGCATATGTCCCCCTGAAGAAATGGCCCTCAGCCTTCTGGCCAGGAAGTATGATAAAGGCAGTGGTTTTGCGACCACTCAGGTCAGACTTGCCACGGGTGACAGCTACAAAAGACTTCTCCGACCGTCTCTTGAAAATGAACTACGGACAAAGCTCAAAGAAGAGGCGGACCGTGAAGCAATAAAGGTTTTTGTCGATAATTTGCGGGAATTACTCCTCGCCTCCCCCCTTGGCCGTAAACGGGTCATGGCCCTGGATCCTGGATTTCGCACCGGGGCCAAACTGGTCTGCCTGGATGACCAGGGGCAACTTCTCCACTTTTGTACCATCTACCCGACGCACTCAGCCGGCAAGAGTCAGGAAGCAGGGCAGATTGTGAGCAAACTCTGTCAACAGCATAAGATTGAGGCCATTGCCATCGGCAACGGTACGGCAGGCAGGGAGACTGAATCCTTTATCAGGAATTTACATCTGGGCACAGAGATGATCATCACCATGGTGGATGAAAGTGGTGCCTCGATTTACTCTGCATCTGAAACAGCACGGACGGAATTCCCCGATCATGACCTCACCGTGCGTGGTTCAGTATCCATTGGTCGCCGCCTGCAGGATCCTTTGGCTGAGCTGGTGAAACTAGACCCGAAGGCTATCGGGGTTGGCCAGTACCAGCACGATGTTAACCAGACGCATCTGAAAAAAAGTCTGGATGATGTTGTGGCCAGCTGTGTCAACAATGTCGGAGTGGAATTAAACAGTGCCAGTGCCGAATTACTGGCCCATGTTTCCGGATTGGGCCCGGTGCTGGCTACCAATATCATTGCATATCGAAATGCCAATGGGCCCTTTCATAGCCGGAAAAAATTATTAAAAGTTCCTCGACTGGGAGCCAAGGCCTTTGAGCAATGTGCCGGCTTTTTACGGATTCAGGGGGCAAAAAACCCACTGGACAACAGCGCTGTTCATCCGGAGCAATATCCTGTTGTTGAACAAATGACCAGGGATTGTAATTGCCTGGTCACTGATCTTATCGAAGATGCCAAGACCAGAGCAGCAATAGACATCAAACGCTATGTTACTGATGGAATTGGCCTGCCCACCCTGAACGATATTATGAAGGAGCTTGCCAAGCCGGGTCGTGACCCCCGGCAAACCTTCGCGGAATTCGCCTTCAGTGCCGACATCAAAAGTATGGATGACCTGCAAGCCGGAATGAGACTGCCCGGTATCGTCACCAATGTCACCAAATTCGGAGCCTTTGTCGATATTGGCGTCCACC